>NZ_JAWJTG010000019.1:0-78610 GCF_032911605.1 Stenotrophomonas mexicanensis | reverse complement strand
CCGTTTTCCTGCGGAAAACGGATCTGACCCCAAAAGTATTTCCGACAGATCGCAGGAAACTGTCGAAGGCGGGGTGGGTCCGGTTGAGGGGGCGTGAGCGCCATGGATGGCGCGACCGAGGCTACATGGACGTATTCACGCCGTCCCCCGCAACCGGACCCACCCCGCCATCCACCGATAGCCCGCTTTTGACGTTGACGTTGCCTCGGCGGGTGCCGGGCGCCGCCCGGCCGATATCCCCTGCTTGACCGCAGCCGGGGCGCCACGGAGAATTCCGCGACTAATTCTCATTTGCTGTTGCGCAGGATGCGGGCGGCAGCCTTCCAGGCCCTCCTCCTTCGATGTTCAAGAACGTCCTGTTCCAACTGCACTGGCTGCTGGGCATCACCGCCGGTGCCGTGCTGGCCGTGATGGGCCTCAGCGGCGCCGTGCTGTCCTTCGAGGATGAACTGCTGCGGGCGGCCAATCCCGGCTTCGCCGAGATCGCCGAGCACCATGCCGACGGCCAGCTTCCGCTTGAACTCAGCGAACTGGTGCCGCTGCTGCAGGCCGGCAGTGATCGCCCCCTGCAACGCCTGCGCGTGGATGCCACCGGGCAACGGCCCTCGGTGGCGCGCTTCGCCGGTGGCAAGGAACACTGGGTCTACTTCGATCCGTACACCGGCGAGCGCTTCAGCGCCCTGCGCGGGCAGGCGTTCTTCGATTTCGTCGAGGACCTGCATCGCCACCTCGCCGCCGGCGAGCGCGGCAAATGGATCACCGGCAGTTGTGCCATCGCGCTGCTGTTCTTCACCCTGTCCGGGCTCTACCTGCGCTGGCCGCGCCGCTGGTGGCACTGGCGCAGCTGGCTGGCGGTGGAATGGAAACGCAGCGGCCGTGGCTTCCTGTGGAGCCTGCACTCGGTGGTCGGCACCTGGGTGCTGCTGATCTACCTGATGAGTGCGCTGACCGGCCTGTGGTGGTCGTTCGACTGGTATCGCAGTGCCGCCAACACCCTGCTGGGCGTCGCACCGGCCGCCAGGCACAAGGTCGCCACCGACGCCGCCCTGAATCTGGAACGCATCGAAGCCACGCTGTACGCACTGCCCGGCGTGCGCACCGGCTACATCGACCTGCGCCTGCCGGAGAAGCCGGGGCAGGCACTGAACGTGCGGGTGATGGCCGGTGATCCGTCGCAGCGCGGCGGCCAGCATGACCGCGCGCATGATCTGCTGCAGCTGGACCCAGGCACGGGGGCCACGCTCGATGCCCGCCCCTATGCGCGCCAGGGCGCCGGCGCGCAGCTGGCCACCAGCGTGTTCGCGCTGCACTCGGGCAGCTACTTCGGCGTGCCCGGGCGCGTGGTGGTGATGCTCAGCAGCCTGGGCATGAGCCTGTTCTTCATCACCGGCTGGATGCTCTACCTGGACCGCCGCCGCAGCCAGCGCGCCGCGCGTGACCTGCGCCAGTCGCTGCCAGCAACGCCTGCCGATGGCGGTGGTACGCCGTGGCTGGTGGTGCATGCCAGCCAGAGTGGACTGGGAGAACAACTGGCATGGCGCGCCGCCGCGCAGCTGCAGGCGTCCGGTCATGCGGTGCAGGTGCTGCCACTGGCCCGCGTCGATGCCGCGCAGCTGGCACGCACCGCGCAGGTACTGTGGGTACTGAGCACCTTCGGCGACGGCGAGCCACCGGATGCGGCGCGAGGCGCTGCACGACGGCTGATGGCACAGACACTCGACCTGTCAGGCCTGCAGTTTGGACTGCTGGCGCTGGGTGACCGACAGTACCCGCACTACTGCGGCTTCGGTCGCCAGGTTGATGGCTGGCTGCTCGGCAACGGCGCGCGCCCGTTGTTCGACCGCATCGAAGTCGATGCCGCCTCGGTAGCGGCCTTGCGCCAATGGCAGCTGCAGCTGGGCGCGCTGACCGGCATCGTCACCGATGACAGCGTACTGCCAGCGGCCACGCAGATGCATGAGTGGCGGCTGCTCGGCCGCGACCGGCTCAATCCGGGCAGCATCGGTGGTGCCATCTGGCGCATCCGTCTTGCGCCACCGGCCGACGTGCAGTGGCAGGCGGGCGACATCCTGCATATCGCGCCCCGGCACAACGCACGGCATGCCAGCGCCGTGTTGAAGGCACAGGGGTTGGATCCGCTGCAGCCGCTGCTGGTGGACGGCCACCCACGCACCCTGCTGGCGCTGGCCAGTGAACGCGAGCTGCCCGAGGCCGACGCCGCACTGGCGGTGCAGGATGCCTGCCTGTGGCTGTCCGGATTGCCAACGCTGCCCGGACGCGAATACTCCATCGCCTCCTCCACGAGTGATGAAGTGGTGGAACTGGTAGTGCGCCTGGTGCATGACCTGTCGGGTCGAGCCGGGCTGGGCTCGGGCTGGCTGGCGCTGCATGCCCCGGTCGGTGCCAGCATCGTGGCCCGTGTGCATCGCAACCCCGGTTTCCATCGCATTGGCGGTGCGCCGATGGTGCTGATCGGCAACGGCACCGGCATCGCGGGTCTGCGCAGCCTGTTGCGCGAAGCTGCCCATGCAGGCGAGCACGGGCACTGGCTGCTGTTCGGTGAGCGCCAGCGCGCGCACGACTTCCTGTTCGCCGACGAGATCGAAGCGTGGCAGGCCGATGGCCATCTCGCGCGGGTGGACCTGGCGTTCTCGCGCGATGGGGAAGGTGGTTACGTGCAGGATTGCCTGCATGCCGCCACCGATGCGCTGCGCGAATGGATGCAGCGTGGTGCGGTGATTCATGTCTGCGGCTCGCTGCAGGGCATGGCCGAAGGCGTGGACCAGGTGCTGCGCGCTGCGCTGGGCGATGAGGTTGTGGAAACGCTGCTGGAGACCGGGCGCTACCGGCGCGACGTGTACTGAGCCACAAGGGTAGTGCCGGCCGCTGGCCGGCATGATCATCGACGGTGCCGGCCAGCGGCCGGCACTACCGGAGCGGGATCAGGCCGCAGCGCGCGCCTGTGGCATCGACTGCAGACGGAACGCGCCCACGGCTTCTGCCAGGGCATGTACCTGCGCCTGCATCTGCGCGGTCGAGGCCCCCGCCTCTTCCACCAGACTGGCGTTGCGCTGGGTACTGGCCTCCATCTGCACGATGGTCTGGTTCACCTGGGCGATGCCGGCATGCTGGTCCTGCGACGCGCTGCGGATCCCGGCCAGCAGATCCGCCAGCTGCTGCACGCTGCCGACAATCTCGCCCATCGTGGTGCCGGCCTGTTCGGCCTGCTGGTTGCCCTGCCCGACACGCGTCACCGAATCCTCGATCAATCCCTTGATCTGTTTGGCCGCCTCCGCACTGCGCTGTGCCAGCAGGCGCACTTCGGCAGCCACGACGGCGAAGCTGCGGCCCTGCTCTCCGGCACGCGCCGCTTCCACCGCAGCATTCAGCGCGAGAATGTTGGTCTGGAAGGCGATGCCATCGATCAGCTGGGTGATGTCACCGATCCGCCGTGAGGCTTCGCTGATGCCATGCATGGTTGCCACCACTTGGCCGACCGCCTCGCCGCCACGCTGGGCCACTGCCGCCGCGCCCTTGACCAGCGCATCCGCACGACCCGCGGCATCGGCATTGCGGCCCACAGTGTCGGTCAGCTCGTGCATCGACGCTGCCGTCTCTTCCAGGTTGGCCGCCTGCTGTTCGGTACGCTGCGACAGATCATGGTGACCGGCGACGATCTCACCAACACCGGTGTCGAGGCTGGACGTGGCCTGCTGGATGCGAGTGACGATGCGGCCCAGTTGCGCGACGGTGGCGTTGGCATCGTCGCGCATGCGCGCGAACACGCCCTGCAGTTCACCTTCCATGCGCACGCTGAGGTCACCGCGGGCCAGCGCGGCCAGAAGCGCCTGCAGATCGCCAAGATTGGTCTCGAAGGTGGTCAACAGACGATTGATGCTGGTCGACAACGTACGCACAAAGCCCTGCTTCCCCTCCAGCGCGATGCGACCGTGCAGGTCACCGTGCGCGGCCGCGTCGACCAGGGCTGCCACTTCGGTTTCCAGCAGGGTTTCCAGCGCGCGACTGCGCCATTCGACCGCCACGCCGAGGAAATGCCCCTCGTCGATAATGGGATTGGCGACCAGCTGATAGCGCACACCGGAATGGCCGATCTCGCGTTCTTCGCGTTGTCGCACGCCAGCCAGGCTGGCCAGCGCCGGATGCAGGCGTACTGCATCGCTCCCCACCAGCTCATCGCCCTGACGTTCCAGCTGCTCCAGCAGCGCCGGATTGGCGTACGCCACCAGGCCTTCGGCATCGACCACCATCAGCCCGGTCTGCGCACTGTCCAGCGCCTGGCGCACCCGGGTGTTGCCGCGCGCCACAGCACGTTCGGTCTCGATGCGCGCGCGCAGGCGCTGCTGCATGTCGACCAGGCGCTGGGCAAGCTGGCCGATCTCATCGTTGGCGTTGTAGACGCGCAGGGTGGTGTCGAGGCGGTCGTCGGCGATGTCGCTGGCGAAACGCAGGGTGTCCTGGATCGGCTGGCGCACCGCACGCAGCACCAGCACCAGGCTGGTGATCAGCACGCCGGCCACCAGCAGCAGGGTCAATGCGAACAGCACGCTCATCGTGCGCGCGCCGACCTGCTGGCGCGCCTGCGCCTTGGCCAGCGCTGCCACCTGTGCCTGCTGGAAAGCGGCAAGCGCCGGCGCTACGCCCGCGGCCGTATCCAGCAGCGACTGCGCTTCCACATCCAGGCCGACGCGGGCAGCGGTATACCCCAGCAGTGCGCCCTGATAGCCCTCCATCCCGCTGCGCAGGGCGTCCTGCGCATCCGCAGGCAGGCCCGCCAGCGCGAGGTCGAACGGCAGCTTTTCCTCGCTGGCGCGGTCGGCGTGAGTGGAATCACCGTCGAGCAGCAGCAGTGCCTCCTGCCTACGCATCTTCTGCAGGGACAGCGCCAGCGACGGCCGCTGCAGCGCATCCACCTGCGCCTGCAGGGTTTCGGCGGCCTGCTGCAGCTGTGCAGCGAGGCCGGCCTCACCGCGGCCCATCTCGTCGACCCGTTCGAACAGGGCGGCGACACCCTGCGAGAACGCGTCGGCCGATTCGGTCAGCACCTGCAGCGCCATGCGCCGGCCGGCGTCCATCGGCATCGCGCGAAGCGCCTGCAGGTCAGCCTGCAGGGCCTTCTGTGTTGCCAGCAACTGGCTGCGGTCAGCATCATCGAAACTGCGTGCATACTGGGTCTGCAGGCGGCGCGCTTCGGCCACCCGCGTGGACAGGCTGGCAGCCAGATCGCTGCCGCGCTGGTAGCTGGCCTGGCTGCGCGCGGCCAGGGCGTTGGCATGGCCAGTCCAGGCGTAGACAGCGGCGATCGCCACCAGCCCCAGGCCACAGACCCACAGGGTCGCCTTGAGCTTGTTGGCCACGCTGAGCCGGTGTGGTTGCAGCCACAGCAGCAGGCCGGGGGACGCCGAGCGCAACGTGGCAAGACGCGTGCGCAGGGACCGGAGGTGGGGGACAACGGCCGACATGACAGACTCCAGGCGGAAGGACGCACCTGTATCGGCCGGATTCAGGGCAGCTTTAGGCCTTTCTTCGTCTGCGTCCCCCCGTCGCTGGCGGACGCGGTCTTTGTACCGGGTGCAGGCGACGGGGACATGACACGGCCGCCGTGCTTGACCTCAACCCCGGTTGGGGGAGCACAGTGGACCTCCCTTCCCCGCCCGGTGCCCCCATGACGACGCTCGATGTCCCCCGCTACCTGCAGCGCCTGCAGCTGGATGCGCCGCCACCACGGACCCTGGCCGGCCTGACCCTGCTGCAGCAGCGCCACAACGCACTGCTGCCCTTCGAAACCCTCAGCTGCCTGCTGCGCGATGCGGTGCCGATCGACCTGGACAGCGTGCAGCGCAAGCTGCTTGACGAGCGCCGCGGTGGTTACTGCTTCGAACTCAATGGCGGGTTGCTGGCGCTGCTGCAGGCCTTGGGCTTCGATGCCCAGCCATTGAGCGCGCGCGTACTGCTGGCCGCCCAGGACGGCGAACTGACCGCGCGTACCCATCTGCTGCTACGCGTGCAGGTGGACGGCGATGACTGGCTGGTGGATGCCGGTTTTGGCAGCCTGACCCCGACCGTACCGCTGCGCCTGCATGACCCGCAGCCGCAGGCCACCCCGCACGAACGCTATCTGTTGCAGCGGTTGGAAGACGGCGGTGATTTCATGCTGTCGGCCGAATCCAGCGACGGCTGGCGGGCGATGTACCGCTTCGATCTGCAGGCGCCGGCGCCGATCGACAACGTGGTGGGCAACTGGTACGTGTGCACCCATCCCGATTCCAGTTTCCCCGGCCAGCTGCGCGCATCGCTGACCGGGCCGGACTGGCGCCGCACCATCGGCAGCGGCAACTACACCGAGTACCGCCCCGGACAGGCACCGGACAAGCGCTCGCTGCATGATGTGGGTGATGTGCGCGACGTGCTGGAGCAGCGCTTCGGCATCCAGCTTCCGGACGACCCGCGGCTGGACCCGGCCATCAATGACTGGCTGCAGCGCTCACGCGCCGCGACCCACGTGTAGCGTCGAGCCATGCCCGACGGGCGCTTTTTGTAGAGTCGAGCCGTGCTCGACTGACGCGTTCCCAGCACCCCGGAAGCAGTCGAGCATGGCTCGACGCTACAGAACCGTGCGCGCCTGCACCGCAATGCGGTTGCCTTCGCTATCGCGAATCTCGGCCACGCGCCAGTCACCGGCATCAGCGGGGCCGAAACGCAGTTCGGCTCCAGCCTGCAAGGCTCGCTCGAGGCTGGCATCAAGGTCATCGACCCCGATGTAGATGCGCGCGCCCAGTTCCGACGGCCGGTAGTCCGCCCCTTGCACCAGCGCCATGCTGGCCCCTGCGGCTTCATCGGCGAATGGCAGGTAGGCCATCCGGCAATCGTGCAGCACGATCGGTTCGTCCACCGCAACCTGCAACCACTGCTGGTAGAAGGTGATGGCACGGGCCAGGTCACTGGCTGGGATTTCGACATGCAGGATCGGATTCATCCGCGCAGGATAACCGGACGCTGACATCGCCTGCGCAGCAGCACTGGCAAGCTGGACGCCCCCCTGTTCTGCGGAGCCCTGCATGTCCCTGGCCGATCATCGAAGCACACTGGCACCGCTGGGCTTCCTGCGCGTGGCCATCAACCTGGGCAATCCGGTACTGGCGCAGGGGGACGCGCGCTCACCGCGCGGGCCGTCGCTGGAACTGGCCACAGCATTGGCGCAGCGCATGGGCGTGCAGGCACGCTTCACCTGCCACGTCGCCGCGGCCTCGGTGGTCGCTGCGGCCAGCGAGGATGCCTGGGACCTGGCCTTCCTGGCCATCGATCCGGCACGTGCCGACCGCATTGCCTTCAGTGCTCCGTATGTGGAGATCGAAGGCACCTATCTGGTGCGCGAGGACAGCCCTGCGCAGCAGGTGGCCGACCTGGATCGCGAGGGGCTGTGCATCGCGGTGGGGCGTGGCGCGGCCTATGACCTGTTCCTGAGCCGCGAACTGCGCCACGCCACGATCGAGCGGGCGGAGACCTCGGCGGCGGCCATCACGTTGTTCGATCAGCAGCGCCTGGATGCCGCCGCCGGTGTACGCCAGCCGCTGGAAGCATGGGCGCAGGTGCATCCCGGCCACCGTGTGCTGGCCGGCCGTTTCACCGCGATCCAGCAGGCAGTGGCGGCGCCGGCCTCACGCCCGGCCGATGCATTGCGGGCGTTGTTCGAGGAAGTGGAGGCGATCAAGGCTGGCCCGTTGCTTGAGGAAGCGTTCGCGCGTGCCGGGCAGGCGGTCACGCTGGTTCGGTGACTGTAGAGCACCAGCAGTCGAGCATGGCTCGACGCTACAGATCCAGATGCAATGGTCGAGCATGGCTCGGCGCTATAGATGTGCGTCTGCCATGTGCCGCACATGCTCGGCGGCCTGCGCATGCAGCCAGTCACGGAACGCAAGGAAACCGCGATGGCTGGCCGAGCGCTGCGGGTACACCAGCCAATGCGGCCAGTCGGTCTTCAGGCGCTGGCTGGACAGTGCGACCAGCTGGCCCGAATCCAGCAGCAGCCGCGCCCGCGTCACCCGCCCGAGCGCTACGCCCACGCCATCCAGAGCGGCGCGATGGTGCGCCTCCGAATCATCCAGCACCGCCACGAAACGCGACGGCGGGCTCTGCCCGCTCAACGCGAACCAGGCGCCCCACGCGCCGTCCGGATCACCGAGCAGCGGCCACCGGGTCAACGGCACACGGTCAATGCCGCCCATGCGTTCGATCAGCGCCGGGCTCGCCATCGGCACCAGCCACTCGTCGAACAGCGGTTCCACCACCAGGCCCGGCCATTGCCCGCTGCCCAGACGCAGCGCGGCGTCGAACTGGCGCTGCCGCTCGAAATCAACCAGGCGTTCACTCGACTGCAGGTTGATCTCGATCTGTGGATGCTCGGCCACGAAGTGACCCAGGCGCGGCACCAGCCAGGCCGACGCCATCGACGGCACCGCGCTGATCGTCAGCACGTGCTCGGCACGTGCGGCATAGGGCTGGAAGGCTTCGTTGATCGCATCCAGATGCGGTCCGACCTGGTCGAGCAGGCGCTGCCCCTCAAGGGTGAGGGTGACACCACGCGGCTGGCGGATCAGCAGCGGCTGCCCGAGCCGTTCTTCCAGTTGTCGCATCTGATGGCTGAGCGCACTGACGGTCAGGTTCATCGACGCCGCCGCGCGCGACAGGTTGCCGAGCCGGGCAGCAGCCACGAAGCCCTGCAGGGCATGGAGCGGAGGGCGGGACATCAGGCTTGAATTCCTCTCAAGGCATGCTTGCGGAAATGTCGCTTTTTGCCCGCCCATGCTGCCCGTATCGTGCAATCCACTCAAGTGGAGGCACGCTCATGAACATCTTCAGCGGCTTGTTGTTCCTGCACGGCCACGTGGCCAGTGCCGAGCTGGCATGCCAGCTGGCCAGCCCGTCCACACCTGCCCCGCAGTGCGCGCGGCAACTGGCCGCGCCGGTTCAGCCGCCGCGAGCCCGTTGAACGCTCCTCAACCTGCATACCAGCGTTGGATGTGTTCAGGCAGCCACGGGATCGGATCGATGTCCAATGCCCGACAACCGTCGAGGGTGTCACGCAGCGCGCCCTCGCCGGGGCCACCGGGGATCCGCAGGCCTTCCTCTTCGGGAAGCTGCACCGCAGCCCAGTCGTGCAACCGGTCCATGCGCAGGCGAAGGGCGGCTCGCAGCCACCCCTTCAGTGGATAACAGCGATAGCCCTGTTCGCCCAGGCCGGCAACCGCGAGCGACAAAGCGTGGTTGGCACCACGCACCCATTCGGTGCGGCCTCCAGCCTTGTCCTGGACCGTCATCGGCGCCGGCGCGCGGTGCGCTTTGAACGGCGAACGCAGCTGCAGCTCCAGATCCCGCGCATCGCGCTCGCTTTCCGCTTCCACCAGCGCACCGGCGTCGAGATCGAAGAACTCGAACCAACGCCGATGCAATGCGCTGATGCGCCCAAGCGGATCACGTGAGAAACCAATCTTCGCGTAGTCTTCCCACGCACAGGGGAAGACGTAGGCGAAGACACGACCGTCGATGCGGATATCCGACTGCATGTACGCAGGCTGCCTCGACAACAGCCCGCGTGCAACCGGGCGTTACCGTGGACGCTGCAGCGCTTCCTGCACCGCCGCAGCCACATCGGTGTTGTCGATGTAGCTGCCGTCGTTCCAGCGCACATGCTGGCGGTAATCGGCATCAACGCCGCGCACGCGCTTGCCCAGCAGCTCCGCGCCCGCGCCCTTGGCCCACAACGGCACCAGCGCGTTGGAATGGTTGCCGGTGGGACGGAAGCTGATCCCGGGCATGCGTCCACGGCCGTTGTTGCGCACCGGCTCGAAGGCGACGTTCTGTGCATCCGGGCCCATCGGCATGCTGTTGTCGTGGTCGGTGGTGACGATCAGCAGGTTGCGCTCCCAGCCACCGTTGCGTTCGATCCACTCGATCACTGCTGTCACCGCGTCGTTGAACTCCACGGTTTCCTCGATCAGCCGGCCGTACTGCGGCTGGTCGCTGCACTGGCCGTAGTGCCATTCAGTGCCGCAGGCACTGGTATGGGCGGCCCAGTCGGTGGCGCCACCTTCCACCATCAGGAACAGGCCGTTGGACGAACGCTGCTGCAGGAATTGCAGCGCACCACGGGTCATGGTCGCAAGATCCGGCACACTGTCGATCTTCCTCACACCGGAAGGCGTGGCCGCATCCTTGCCCAGCACCTGCAGCTGGCGCGCCTGCTGCAGCGTGTTGGCCACGCGCGGTACACCGATCAGCGGCCGGTCGGCCGGCAACCGTCCCTGCGCCAGCGCGGCGAACGCTTCCTTGCTGCGGATCAGGCGCCACGGCCCGGACGGATTGCCGGCAATGGTGCTGCCCGCTTCCAGCTGCTGCCAATCCTGCGGCGACACCCACTCCCATGGATTCGCGCAGCCCTCGGCCTTGGCCGCGCCGGCACTCTCGTCACAGGCGCGACCATCAACGCTGTAGCCAGGGCCTCCGGTGCCCATCACCAGATCCAAATGCCCCTGCGCCAGCATCTGATGGGCGATGGCGTGATAGTTGTTGCGCGATTGATTCTGCGCCGCGAACGCGGCCGGCGTGGCATGCGCGAACGGTACCGAAGTCACCACGCCGGTGGCCATGCCCAGCCGCTTGGCGCGCAGCGTATTGAACTCGACCGGCTGGCCATCGTTGTTGTAATTGATGGCGTTGTTGTAGGTCTTGATGCCCGAGGACAACGCGGTGCCCGCCGCCGCACTGTCGGTAGCCACCGCAGCCAGGTACTGGTAGCCCGCAAACGGCAGGTCCTGCGCAGGAACCGGTGTGTCATCCCAGGCCTTGCCCGCGTCGTAACCCAGGGTCTGTGCGTTGTCGCGGGTCGGCTGGCTGCTGGCATTCAACGGGAAGGTGGTTACCGCCAGGCGCTGCGGGAAATCCGCATACGGGGCCCCTTCGCGGCCGCCGTATTGCCAGTAGGCGGCGGCGTCCCAGGTGCCCCAACCGGCGCCGTCGTTGATCATCACGATCACGTTGTGCGGGCGCGCTGGGCCGGAAGCAACAGCCTCGGCGCGCAGATTGGGCTGGCAGCCGCCAAGTGCGGCCAGCGCGAGCAGCAACGAAGAATGAAGCCAGCGGCGTGGAATGCGTGCAGTCATCGGGTGTCCCGTTGGGCCATCGGCGGCCCACAATTACGATACGTTATATCGTTGCAATGTTGCAGCTTCGTGCAGCCGCTGCACACTATCCTGCAGGCCCCCACTGCCATCCTCGTTTCCATGCCGTCTCCTGCTCCCGCGCGTGCACCGCTGTCCTCCATCACCCTCGATGCGGCAACGTTCGCGGTGATTCACCAGCACAACGCGGACATCGCCAGGCAACCGGCCTCGCTGACCAAGCTGATGACCGCCTATGCGGCGTACGAATGCGTCGAAGAGAAGGGAGGCGCGTGGGACGAAGCGGTCACCATCGCCGCCGGGGATGTGCACGCGGTGGCCGATGATGAAACGCGCATGGGCCTGGTGCCCGGTGAAACAGTCACCCTCGCGCGCCTGCTGGAAGGACTGATGATCGTCTCCGGCAATGACGCGGCGCTGGCCATCGCGCGCCATCTGGACGGATCACAGCCTGCGTTCCTGGAGCGCATGAACCGGCACGCACGCCAGCTCGGCCTGCGCAGCAGCTGGTTCGCCAGCGTGTCCGGCATCACCACCCCGCACCATGCGTCCAGCGCGCGCGACATGGCAGTACTCGCCGCCTGCCTGCTGAATGACCATCCGCAGATATTGGCAATCACCGCGCAGCGCGCGTTCGCGCATGGCAGCTTCGGCCGCAACAACCAGAACGCGCTGCTCGGTGATGACGGCGTGGATGGCTTGAAGACCGGCTACACCCAGGCCGCAGGCTTCTGCCTGGCCGCCACCGCCTGCCGGGCAGTGCCCGGGCGGGATCAGCCGGTACGCCTGATCACCGTGGTGCTGGGTTCTGAAAGCCGCGACGCACGCGATGCCCTTGTGCGCGAGCGGCTGGCCGCCGGGTTCGCGGCGCTGGCCGACAGCACCGCCGACGCCTGAGCGGCTCAGCGCCGCTTGACCGTCGCCACGATCAAGCGCTGCAGTTCGGCCCCGGCGTCGGCCTTGTCCAGCGCGCCCGCAGCCACACCCTCGGACAGGGTTTCAGCCGCACCGAGAATCGCCCAGCGTCCCGCCAGCGATACCGTGCCGTCGGCAGCAAACGGGCCCAGCCAGGCGTCGCAGTTGTCGACGAAATCCTGCTGGTAACGCCGCCGTAGCTCGTGCAGTTCCGGAGCGCCCACCAGCGCGGCGAGGATGCCCTGCACTTCACTGCCCTGGCTGAGGATGCAGTCGATGTAGCCGGAGGCGATGGCCGCCGCACGATCGGCCAACTGCGCGCGGGCGCGGCCGATGCGCTCGTTGAACACCACCGTCTGACGGCCGTCGTAGTCATCGTAGAGCGCGGCCAGCAGGCCGTTGCGGGTCACGAAGTGATCGTAGGCCACCGGCTTGGTCACGCCCGCGGCCTCGGCCAGCCGACCCAGGGTCAACGCGTCGGTGCCTTCTTCGCCAACCAGCGCCCAGGCCACGTCCAGCAACTGGCGGGCGCGTTGCTCGCGGGTCAATCGGCGGCGCGTGGGAGCGGCGTTGGCAGGCATCGGCGGAACACGGCGATCAGTGCATCGGAGTTCCGATTTTACGGCCGATCACCAGCGCGGTCTGCAGATGCGTTTCGGCCGCACCGGTATCGGCATCCAGCAGCAGTTCTGACGTCAGCACGTGCGCGCCGCAGTAGTCGAAGATGCCCATGTCGATCTGCGTCTTCATCGCCGCGCCGTAACCGCGCCGTTCGATCATGTCCGCGCCGGCCCCACCGATGCCGACCAGGTGCACGCGCAACCCCTGCAGCTTCTTCTGCACCTTGCCGTCTGCACCGTCCTGGTAGGCCCAGCCCTGGGTGAACACGCGATCGATCCAGCCCTTCAGCAGCGCGGGGAACGACCACCAGTACAGCGGGTAGACCAGTACCAGCGTGTCGGCAGCATCCAGCCGCGCCTGCTCGGCGGCGACGTCGGCTGGAGGTGCGCCGGTGCCACGGAACAGCGCCTGGTCGTGCGTGTTGAAGCGCGGATCGAAGCCTTCGGCCATCAGATCGGCATGGGTCACGGTATTGGCGGTATCCGTTGCGGTGATGGCTTCGCCGATGCGCCTGGCGATGGCATGGGTCAACGCGGCGGATTCAGGATGGGCGGTAACGATGAGGGTGTGCATGGGGGATGTCCGGAACTCACTACCTACCAATAGTAAATAGTGATGCCCGGGACACCAGCGCCATGCGTGGGACGCTGTTTCCGCATCCGCCGTATAGTGCGGCGGTTCCCGCTGAGATACCCGACGATGCACCGATACCTGCTCGCCCTTCTGCTGGCCCTGCCGATGGCAATGGCCGTTGCGCCAGCGCTGGCCGGTGAGCTCAGTCCGGAAGACTCGGCCGCATTGCGCCAGGACGTGCAGGCGATGTTGGGCGCATTCGCCCGCGGCGATGCCGAGTTGATCATCGCCCGAACCCATCCCAGCCTGAAGCGCCTGGCCGGGGGCGATGAGGCCTATGCGCATATGACTCGCGACACCCTGAAAGAGCTGCGCAAGACCGGGGTCACCATCATCAGCGACGAGGCTGGCGTGCCGGGCCAGACCTATGCAGCCGGTGATGAGGAAGTCTGCTTCGTGCCACGCCAGTCGCTGCTGCGCGTGCGCGAGGCGCCGATGCGCAGCACCTCGTTCATGCTCGCCGTGCGCCGCGTCGGCACAGCCCAATGGAGTTTCATTGACGGTGCTGCGTTGCTGGACAATCCCGCGCTGCTGCGGCAACTGCTGCCAGCGTTGGAGCCTGGGGTGACGCTGCCCAAGGGTGGGATGGAAGCGCTGTAATCGCAGGCGCATCCATCCACGCATGGCGTGGATCTACTATCCCTGCTGGTCTGGGACTGCACCGGGATTTCGCTCAACGGAACAGCGCGTTCAACGCGGCCCCGGAAGCCGCCTGCTGCAGGCCGTCGAAGCGTCCGGCCTGCACGATCGGCTGTGTCGCCTGCATCAGTCCGCCCCATGCAGCACGGGCCAATGCGCCGCCCAGGCTGACGCGGCGGACGCCGAGTGCAGCGATGTCCTGCAGGCTCAGCGGTGTCGGCCCACCGACCAGCAGGTTCACCGGCTTCGACCCTGCGGCGGCAACCACCGCGCTGATCTGCTCGCGCGTGCTGATGCCTGGTGCATACAGCACGTCTGCACCGGCCTCGGCATAGGCGCGCAGGCGCTGCAGGGTGTCCGCCAGATCCGGCACGCCGACGAAGAAGTTCTCGGCACGGCCAACCAGCAGCACGTCGCCGCCCGCGCGGTCGATGGCTGCACGGGCAGCTCGCAGGCGCTCCACCGCCTGATCGATCGGACGCAGCGGTGCATCGGCGACGCCGCTGGCATCCTCGATCGACAACGCCGCGATGCCGGTGTCGATCGCCGCGGCCACCGCCTCCTGCACCTTCTGCGGCGTATCACCGAAACCATCGCCGAAATCGGCGTTCAACGGCAGCGGCGTCGCTGCCGCCATCAGGCGCAGATGGTCCAGCGTGGCCTGCAGCGAAACCGCTCCGTCCGGCCGCCCTTCGCTCCAGGCACAGCCGGCACTGGTCGTGGCCAGTGCCTGGAAGCCCTGCCGCTGCAGGTAGCGCGCACTGCCCACGTCCCATGGATTGGGCAGTACGAAGCACCCTGCTGCATGCAGCTGGCGCAAGGCCGCGCGCTTGCGTTGGGTATCGGCATCGGGCGAGGTCATGGCGGGCTCCGGGGCGGCAGACCTGCACCCTAGCCCGCCCTGCAGCCGGGCTCAACGACGACGGCGCAAACCTGCATGAGGTGATGCCACCTGCTTATTGGACGCTGTGGATGCAGGTGCCCGAGCGTGCTTGCCTGCCCACACGATGCCGCCACGGAGCCCTTCATGCACCCGGACCCGCTGACCTTGATCGACGCCGGCGACGATGACGCCCACTGGGCCGACCTGCTTTCGCCCACACGCCGCCGCCTGATCGCTTCGGCCGGTCTGGCCGCCGGCGGCCTGGCCAGTGCGTCGACCGCCGCCGCAGCCCCGCGCGGCGATAGCACGGTGAACACCACCGAACCCGGGCGCCCCGGCTTCCGTGCCATCGTCCCGCCGCCGGTGAAGGGCAGCAGCCCCTGGGGCCAGGTCACCGCCAGTGAACCGACCCCGCGCCCGGCCAGCGTGCGTCCCGGGGAGGCCACCCTGCCCGCGACCCCACGTGCCTACACCGACATCAAGAGCTATCACGCGCATATCTACTTCGACGAGGACAGCTTCGAGAAAGCTGCGCTGCTGCGGCGCTGGGCGGCGGAGCGCTTCCCGGTGGAGCTGGGCAACTGGAACCTGGAACCACGCGGACCGCACGTCACCCCGTCGTTCTATTTCGGCTTCACCAACGACCTGCTGCCGGTGCTGGTGCCCTGGCTGCAGCTCAACAGCCTGGGCCTGACCATCCTGATCCACCCCAATACCGGTGATGGCCGCGCCGACCATCTGTATTACGCGTTGTGGGTGAACCGCGCGCAGCCGGTGAACGCCTACAACTGGCCGGCACCGAAGCCGGGGGAACGGGAGCCCTTGGAGGAGGTGTTCCCGAACGTGGTGCCGACGGTGCCGCTGGAGACGTGAGCGGGTGCGTGGCGGGGGCGGTGGGTGGCGTGCAGCGCACCTTGGGCTGCCCCTCGGTGGGTGCGTAGCCTGCTGCGCACCGAACTTCCTTCATCCACGCATGGCGTGGATCTACCGCATCACAGCCCGTTGCGGCATCGGACATCGCCCGGCCTGCCGCCATCGTCGGCCTACGTGCACGCATCCCCCAGCTGCACGGCGTTCAGCGCGCCTTGATCCAGCGCCCGCCATACGGCCGCAAGCCCTCCGGGGAATTTCAAACAATCGATTGAAACGCTGCAAACTTCGCCGAACTGGACAGCATCCGCCGGTTCCGCCAGACTGCCGCCCTTTCCCGTCTTCCGGATCCCATGGCGAAGCTGCTGGTCCTGCACGGCCCCAACCTCAACCTGCTCGGCACCCGCGAGCCGGAGGTCTACGGCCACACCACGCTGGCCGACATCGACCAGGCGCTGGCCGCCCAGGCCTCGGCTGCCGGGCACGCGGTGGACAGCCTGCAGTCCAATGCCGAGCACGTGCTGGTGGACCGCGTGCAGGCCGCACGCGACGACGGAACCGCCTTCATCCTGATCAACCCCGCTGCCTTCACCCACACCTCGGTCGCCCTGCGCGATGCGCTGGCGGCGGTGGCGGTGCCGTTCATCGAGATCCACCTGTCCAACCCGCATACCCGCGAACCGTTCCGCCAGCACAGCTACTTCAGTGACAAGGCCGTGGGCGTGGTCTGCGGTTTCGGCGCCGACAGCTACCGCTACGCGATGGACGCGGCGCTGCTGCGCGTGCAGGCGGCCCGCGCGTGAAGATGCTCCCAAGAGTGCTTGCCTGCATCGTGCTGTGGGCCGGCGTGTGCGGCGCCAGCATCGCCGCCGAGCGCGCGGCCGCTGGCATTGACTGCGCGCAGGCGACCGGCGGCTACGAGCGCGACATGTGCGATTCCGATCGCCTGGATGACGCCGACAGCGCATTGAACGCCGTTTACGTCCAGGCGCGCGGCGAACTGAAGGCGCAGGCCGCCGATGGCAGCTGCAGCCGCTGCGCAGCGGCCGAACAGCAGCTGGTGAAGGCCCAGCGCATCTGGATAACCCTGCGCGATGCAGACTGCGAGGCAGTCTACGCCTTCAATGCAGACGGCACCTCGCGCAACCCTGCGAAGATGCAGTGCCTGATCACCCAGACGCGCGACCGTACGCGGCAGCTGCGCGAGTTCTACGAACTGCTTTGACCCGAGCGCGATGCGCTTCCCACCACACTGACATCAAGAGCAAAGAGGCCACCATGGATCTCCGCAAAATCAAGAAGCTGATCGACCTGCTGGAAGAGTCGAACCTGGCTGAAATCGAAATCAAGGAAGGCGAAGAGTCGGTGCGCCTGTCGCGCGCCCCGGTGGCCGGCTATGCCGCCCCGGTCGCCGCCCCGGTGTACGCCGCTCCGGCCGCTCCGGCGCCGCAGGCGATGCCGATGCAGTCGCCGACCGAAGCCTCCACCGGTGGCACCGCCAAGCCGGGCCCGGCGCTGCCGGAAGGCCACGTGCTGCGCTCGCCGATGGTCGGCACCTTCTACGCGTCGTCCGCCCCGGACAAGCCGGCGTTCGTCAGCGTTGGCCAGCAGGTCAAGGAAGGCGAGACCCTGGCCATCATCGAAGCGATGAAGATGTTCAACCCGATCGAAGCCGACAAGTCCGGCACCATCGTCGCCATCCTCGGCGAGAACGGCCAGCCGGTCGAATTCGACCAGCCGCTGTTCGTGATCGGCTGAGGGGCACGCCATGCTCGACAAAGTTGTCATCGCCAACCGAGGGGAAATCGCGCTGCGCATCCTGCGCGCGTGCCACACCCTCGGCATCCGCACGGTGGCCGTGCATTCCACGGTCGACCGCAACCTCAAGCACGTGGCCATGGCCGACGAGTCGGTCTGCATCGGTCCGGCGCCGTCGCCGCAGAGCTACCTCAACATCCCGGCACTGATCGCCGCGGCGGAAGTCACCGACGCCCAGGCCATCCACCCGGGCTACGGCTTCCTGTCGGAGAACGCCGACTTCGCCGAGCGCGTGGAAGAGTCCGGTTTCATCTTCATCGGCCCCAAGGCCGACACCATCCGCATGATGGGTGACAAGGTCGAAGCCATCCGCGCGATGAAGTCCGCCGGCGTGCCGTGCGTGCCCGGCTCGGGCGGCCCGCTGGGCGAAGACATCGTCGCCAACACCAAGATCGCCCGTGAGATCGGCTACCCGGTCATCATCAAGGCGGCCGGTGGTGGCGGTGGCCGCGGCATGCGCGTGGTGCACGCCGAAGCCTCGCTGAAGACCTCGATCGAAACCACCAAGAGCGAGGCCAAGGCCGCGTTCGGGAATGGCGAGGTCTACATGGAGAAGTTCCTGGAGAACCCGCGCCACGTGGAAATCCAGGTACTGGCCGACGGCCAGGGCAACGCCATCCACCTGGGCGAGCGTGACTGCTCGATGCAGCGCCGCCACCAGAAGGTGGTGGAAGAAGCGCCGGCACCGGGCATCACTGCCGAGCAGCGCGAGCAGATCGGCAAGGTCTGCACCGAAGCCTGCGTACGCATCGGCTACCGTGGTGCCGGCACGTTCGAGTTCCTGTACGAGGACGGCCGCTTCTACTTCATCGAAATGAACACCCGCATCCAGGTGGAACATCCGGTTACCGAAATGGTCACCGGCATCGACCTGGTGGCTGAGCAGCTGAAGATCGCCGCCGGCCAGAAGCTGTCGATCAAGCAGAGCGACGTGGTGCTGACCGGCCATGCCATCGAGTGCCGCATCAACGCCGAAGATGCTGAAACCTTCGTGCCGAGCCCGGGCACCATCACCGGCTTCCATCCGCCGGGCGGCCCCGGCGTGCGCGTGGACACCCACATCTACAGTGGCTACCGCGTGCCGTCGAACTACGACTCGATGATCGGCAAGCTGATCGTGCACGGCCCGGACCGCGAAACCGCCATTGCCCGCATGCGCGTGGCACTGAGCGAAATGGTGGTCGATGGCATCAAGACCAACGTCGCCCTGCAGCAGCGGATCATGCGCGACAAGGGCTTCCAGGCCGGTGGCCAGAACATCCACTACCTGGAAAAGCGCCTGGCCGAACGCAAGAACAAGCCGATCGCGCTGACCTGATCGGCGCCACGTGCTGGACACGAAAAGGGCGGGGATATCCCCGCCCTTTTCTGTTGCTGCAGCGCCGAGCCCATGCTCGGCTTGCCGGAAAGCTCAGCCGAGCGTGGGCTCGGCGCTACAGCAGGCGCATCAGCGCTTGTCGGCAGCTTCGGCCGGAATCTGCGAGTTCGCCAGCGGACGCACGCCATTGGGCGACGTCGGGTCGACGATCACCATGGTCTCGGTCGAACCATCCGGCCACACCACCTGGAAGGTACTGCCCGCCGGCAGCGACGCGAACGGCATGCCGCTCTGCGCGCGATAGACCGCGGCCACCTGGCTGGCACCGGCACGGCGCACGTCTTCCTGCGCCTTCACCGTGGTCAGTTCCACCTTCGACAGATGCCGGTAGCGATCTTCATAGGTATCGATCATCAACAGGCCAACCGCGCCGGCCGAGTAGGCCACGAACAGGGCCACCCAGAACCAGAACTTGGCCCCGTGCAGGAATCGGCGGTAGTTCATTGCTCGTTCCTCTTTCCAACCAATCGCTTGATCCATTCCTTCATCTTCCCAGCGCCTTGCCGCGATACCGCAGCGTCATACACGAAATCCCGGAAATCCTGCGTACCATCCTGCGAACAGATCCCTCCGTTCGCACAAAAACTGTTGACCAGCACACTGTCTGCCCCACACGGTAGACCGAGTTCGCAGGCCGCAAGCCGCCATGCGAGTTCACTGAGCTGCTCGCCCGCCACCAGGCCGTTGAGCGCGCGGTCACCCGAGGCGCGCACGCCCATGCCCGGTGCGATCGCCATGAAGGCCTCCGGGTCGCGCGAGGTGCGCACCCGTTCAACCAGGTCACGGCGGTACTCGGGGCTGTCCTGCAGCGGTTCGCCCTCGGCGAACAACGCAGCCTCAGCAGCCAGATTGCCTTGTGCGGCCGCCTTGCGACGTTCGGACAGCACCAAGGCCGTGCCCAGCTTGTCGCCCGGCACGAAACCACCACAACGCTGCGCGACGCGCTCGCGCGCCTGCACCATCGCCGGTGCGGCGGTCAGGCCCAGCCCGGCCAGCACGTTGTTGTCCAAGCGGTAGCCACCCGGATCGACCGCGTACTGCGCGCAGTAGTCATAGACACGGCTGAGCATCCAGCGCGCCTCGTGGTTGCCTTCGTCCGCCTGGGCACGCAACCGCTGAGCATAGGCATACAGGTCGGTGGCGTCTTCGATATCGGCGCGGAGATCCAGGGGCAGCCCGGACGGCAATGCGTTGCCACGCTCGAAGGGTGCCAGGCGGCGCGCGAGCGCCTCCGGCATCACCGGCAGCGGCGCCGCACTGTCAGCGGCCGCGACCGCACCTGCCAGATCCGCCGACGCTACCGAAGACGTCGCAGCATGGCCGCTGGCCCGATAACCGGCCACGCCCAGCACGGCCACAGCCGGCAGTACGAGCAACCAGGTTTTCAGGGTCGGAGCGAAGGCCATCGGCGGCGGTAGGCGATGCGGCGCATAGGAAAGCACGAAGTTTAGCAAGGCCCGACGGGCCTGTCTGAACGGGCTTCGTTCATCTCGGAGCGGCATCTCAGGCAATACGGAGACGCCCCGATGGTCTAGCATGGCCCCCTTTCCTGCGATTGCCCCCAACCACCATGCCGTTCCTGGAACTGACCCTGCGCTGCACCGAAGCCACCCAGCCCCGCTATGAAAATGCGCTGGAGGACGTTGGTGCACTGGCCGTGACCCTGCTCGATGCCGAGGCCGATACCAGCAACGAACAGGCCATTCTCGAACCGGGCGTGGGCGAGACCCCGCTGTGGGACACGCTGGTGCTGAGCGCACTGTTCCCCGCCGACAGCAACGCGCTGTTGCTGCTGGCCGCACTGGAATCCTTCGATCCGGAGCTGGACTGGAGCAGCGGCAGCTTCCGCGCGGTCGAGGATGAAGACTGGGAACGTGCCTGGCTCGACCAGTTCCAGCCGATGGACTTCGGCAGCCGTACCTGGATCGTGCCGTGGAACCATGAACTGCCCGATGCCGCACAGGCCGCCGATGCCGCCGTGGTGCGGTTGGACCCGGGCCTGGCGTTCGGTTCGGGCACCCACCCGACCACCGCACTGTGCCTGCGCTGGCTGGACCAGTTGGCGGTCGATGGCCTGCTGCAGGGCCAGCGCGTGCTCGACTTCGGTTGCGGCTCGGGCATCCTCGCACTGGCCGCGCTGAAGCTGGGCGCCGCCGAAGCCATCGGCGTGGACAACGATCCGCAGGCCCTGGTCGCCACCGCCGACAATGCCGAGCGCAACGGCGAGCAGGCCCGCATGCATGTGTACCTGCCGCAGGACGAACCGGTCGCGACCTATCCGATCGTGGTCGCCAACATCCTCGCCTCGGCGCTGGATGCGCTGGCCGAACTGCTGGCTGCGCGCGTTGCTGCCGGTGGCCGCATCGCCCTGTCCGGCATCCTGCATGGCCAGGAAGGCGAACTGCTGCAGCGCTACGCAGCATGGTTCGACGATCTGCAGGCCACCCAGGATGGCGACTGGATGCGCATCACCGGCGTGCGCCGCGCCTGATCGTGGTTGAATGACCGCTGGATCCGAGCCCGCGCCCTGAGCATGTCCGAGCCGAACCCACCGCGCCGTCCCCTGGCCACCTTCCTGCGCACGACGCCGGAGGGTGAGCCTGCGCCTGCGACCGATGCACGTGCGACCGATGCGCGCATGCAGGACGAAGCCGGGCACGCAACGCCCGTGGAGCAGATGCAGGCCGAGCCCATCGACCTGGCACGCCCACCGGCGACAGAGATGCGACACGACGATGACGTTGTCATCGTTGATGAAGCAGCGGCCATCGAGCCGGCGCCGGTCGCGGTGCAGGCAACGGCGGTCGCCAGTGATGCCCCCAGCTTCCTCGGCAGCGCACGCACGCGCACGCTGCCAACACCCCGCTGGCACTGGCTGCTGGTCGCCGGGCTGGCATTGCTGCTGGTACTGCAGAGCGTGCTGGCCGACCGCGCGCGGCTGGCCGCCGACGCCGGCAACCGCGCATGGCTGGGCACGCTGTGCGGCGTGCTGCGCTGCAGCCTGCCTGCCTGGCACGAACCCACTGCGTTCACCATGACCAGCCGCGAGATCCGCCCCCTGCCGGGCCAGGCCGGTGTGCTGCAGGTACAGGCCAGCATCCGCAATGATGCGCGCTGGGCACAGGCGTGGCCGGACCTGCGGTTGTCATTGTCCGATGCCGATGGCCGGGTGATCGGCAGCGGCGTGTTCACGCCCGCGCAGTACCTGGGCGAGAACCCCGGTGCAGCCCTGCTGGAACCGGGCCAGAGCGCGCGCGTCGCCTTCCGGTTGCAGGAGCCCGCTGCGTCCACCGTCGCATTCACCTTCGACTTCCTCTGACCGGGGAGAGGCGACCAGCCGTGGCAGGCCGGGCACGCTCGCGCTAGACTGGCCGCCACCACCTCGTCCGGCCGCGCGCTCCGCGCGCACGGGCCAACCGAATCGGGAACCCCCTTGAACGCTGTCCTTTCTCGTCCTGACAACAGTCGTGGCGCTCCCCGGCCACCGCTGCGTGAACACGTCGCCCAGTCCGTGCGCCGCTACCTGCGTGACCTTGATGGCTGCGATGCGGACGATGTCTACGAGATCGTGCTGCGCGAGATGGAGATTCCGCTGTTCGTGGAAGTGCTCAATCACTGCGAAGGCAACCAGAGCCGTGCCGCCGCGATGCTGGGCATCCACCGTGCCACCCTGCGCAAGAAGCTGAAGGAATACGGCATCAGCGCCTGAGCGCACCGATGTGTAGAGTCGAGCCATGCTCGACTGCTCCTGCGCCGGGCAACACGTGAAACGCAGTCGAGTATGGCTCGACGCTACAGAAGCGGGTCAATGCCGTTCCAGTAGATCCACGCCATGCGTGGATGGAAGCCGGCAGAATCAACCGCCGCCGCCCGCCTTCCAGTAATACCTCACCACATGGAAGAACACCGGCGCGGCGAAGCACACCGAATCCAGTCGGTCGAGCATGCCGCCATGGCCCTCGATCATGTGGCCCCAGTCCTTGATGCCACGATCGCGCTTGATCGCCGACATCACCAGGCCGCCCCAGAACCCCATCAGGTTGATCAGCAGCGACAGGCCGAACGCCTGCAGCGGCGTGAATGGGGTGATCCACCACAGCGCCGCACCCAGCGCACTGGCACTCAGCACACCGCCCACGAAGCCCTCCACCGTCTTCGACGGCGACAGCTTCGGCGCAATCAGATGCCTGCCCAGCAGCTTGCCCCAGATGTACTGCAGCACGTCCGAAGACTGCACCACGATCACCAGGAAGGCGAACAGCAGCACGTTGCGCGACGGGTCATGGCCGGGCACGTGCAGGTTCAGCAGCAGCGGTACATGCGAGATGCAGAACACGCAGATCATCAACCCCCACTGCACCTTCGCGGTCCGCTCCAGGTAGTGCGTGGTATCACCGCCAATGGTCGACAGGATCGGCAGGAACAGGAACGCATAGACCGGAATCAACAGCGTGTACATGCCGTACCAGTCGATCCAGACCAGGTAGTACTGCCACGGCAGCACGATGTAGAACGCGGCCAGCAGCGCGTAGTAGTCGCCCGAGCGGGTCGGCGCCAGGGTGATGAACTCGCGCAGTGCGAACAGCGAGATGATCGCGAACAGCACGATCACCCCGGCACGACCGAAGAACAGCGCCAGCCCGACCACGATCGCCATCACCCACCACGCGCGGATGCGCGAGACCAGGTTGGCGATCACCGCGCTGGGCTGCCCACGCTGGCGCCAGCGCAATGTCTCGGCCACCAGCGTGGCCAGCACCAGCACCGCACCCACGCCAGCAAACAGCAGGCCGGTCTGCTGGCCGACACTCTGCGTGGCCAGGTCGCCGGACACATCGATCAGGAAGCTCATGCCCTGCCCCCGTTCGGCGCCAGGTCCAGCAGCGCCTGCCGGCTGCGGGCCAGGAAGGCGGCCTTGTCCTCGTCGGCCTGCAGCCGCAGCGGCGTACCGAAGGTGGCCGTGCACAGCAGCGGCAGCGGCAGGAACCGGCCCTTGGGCATCACCCGCTTCAGGTTGTCGATCCACACCGGTACGAATTCCAGCTCCGGGCGTTGCCGTGCCAGGTGATAGATGCCGCTCTTGAACGGCAGCAGCGGCTCTTCGCCCACGTTGCGGGTACCTTCCGGAAACAGAATCAGCGAGCAGTCTTCGTCCACCGCGTCACGCAGGGCCTGCAGTGGATCCTGCTGGCGATGGCCGGCCTCGCGCTCGACCAGCACGCCGTTGAACACCGCATCGATCAGGTAGCGACGCAGGCCATCGCGCTGCCAGTATTCGGCCGCGGCCACCGGGCGCACCTGGCGCCGCAGTGCCGGTGGCATCGACGACCAGATCAGCACGAAGTCACCATGGCTGGCGTGGTTGCCGTAATACACGCGCCGTTCGCTGGACGGCGCACAGCCGATCCACAGCGCGCGGGCGCCGGTCACTACATGGATCGCGCCACTGCAGGCGCGCGCAATCAATTCAGCGAACATCGGTCCCTCCCGTTCACGTCTGCGGCCACAACACGGCCAGCACCAGCAGTGCGAACTGCACTGCAGTCAGCAGGTACTGGCGCAGCAGCAGGCGACGCATGCCGGCCCAGCGCGCATCCCAGCCGCGCAGCGGCGCGTCGGGCTGCATGCGGCGCAGGCCACTGGCGTGCAGCAGCTGGTCGGTGCGGCGCGCGGCGGCTTCGCCGTCCAGGCTCTCATCGCGCAGCAGCTGCAACAGGCTGGCATCCAGCGCCACCCGCCACGCGTGGTAGATCTGTGCGATGCCCGCGGCAACACTGAGCAGCAACAGGCCGGCGGCAATCATCGCCAGGCCAGGTTCGGTGCCGAGCAGCAGCAGCGCCACCAGCAGCAGGCCCAGCGACAGGCCCGCCGGCCAACGGCCCTGCCGCAGCAGCAGCTGCATGGTCGCCAGATCGGGAACCGTACTCACGTGCGTACTCCCGCTGCAGCAGTGATGGCATGCAGATGCGCCGCGCCCAGCACGACGCCCGGACGTGCCGTGCGCACGATCGCCACCGCGGCATCGGTATCGGTGGCACGACCACTGCGCAGCAGCCAGGCCGCCACACTGGCAGCACTGCGCGAATAGCCCAGCGCGCAACACACCAGCAACGGTCCCTGCGCGCGCAGCCGCTCGATGACCTCGGCCGCCTCGCGCAACTGGTGCGGCGTGGGCACCACCAGGTCCAGCATCGGCACGCTGGCATACGCCGCGCCCGGTGCACGACAGGACAGTTCGGCACAGGCATCGACCACGCCGACCAAGGGTGCCGGCAATACAGCGCAGGGAACACGCCCCAGCCATACACCGTCCATCACCGGCACCGGCTGCGGCGCGCGGCGCGTCCACAGCCGCGAATTGATCCAGGCCGCACCCAGGTACGGCGCCAGCAACCAGCGTGCCGCTATGGTCAGGCGGCCATCGGCACGCTTCTGGAACACCGCCGTACCGAGCCCCGCATACGCCAACGCCACCAGCAGCAGCGATACCACCGGCCACAGCAGCCACAACGCCGCGCCACGCAGAAGCACCACCGGCACCAGCAATGCAGCGGCCCCCAGCAGGTACAGCGCTGCCAGGCGCCAACGTCTGGCGTCACGCGCGGTGCGCCAGGCACGCAAGGGTGGCGTGCCCTGCTCCGGCCACAGCCAGACGCACAGCCAACCGGCCAGCAGGCCGGTCGGGATATCGATGAAATGATGCTGGAATGTGGTCAGCACCGAGACGCCGATCAGCAGCGCCCACACATGCAGTACCCAACGCCACACCCCATGCAGGTACTGCGCGAATTTCACCCACAGCACGATCAGCAACACGATGTGCAGTGATGGCGCCTGGTTGAACGGCTTGTCGAAGCCCAGCAGCACATCGAACAACCAACCGAACACACCGCCGATCTCCGGCCGCTCGAAACTGAAGCGCAGTGGCCACAGCAGGAAGCAGGTCACCGCGATCAACTGTGCACTGAACAACCGCAACGCATGCCGGTCCAGCTCCAACCGTTGCCGGCACAGGAAGAAGGAAACCGCATAGAACAGATCGATCGACCAGTACGGCACGATCGTCCACGGTACGAACGGAATCTGCGTTTCCCATCCGAACGCCATCACCGGCAGTTCGGCATGGCGGCCGGCCATCCAGTTGGCGAAGCCATAGCTGGCGAAGAAGAATGGGCCCAGCAGGGCCAGCCACAACAGGGCGCGCCGCCAGGGGCGCCCCTCTGCGGCCAGCGGGGATGCGGCGAGCGTCGCCATCACGCGGTCCGGCGCGCCAGCGACACCGTGAAGATGCCGAAGTCGTCGATACGCTGCGCCACCTTCTCGAACCCGGCCAGGCGCACCAGCTCGTCCATTTCCTGCTGGGTACGGCGGCGCATCACCCACGCGGCGCCGCCACGGTGGCTGGTCAGTGCGCGTGCGATGAACTCCAGCTGCGGGTGCCACGGCTGGCCGGTATAGGCCAGGTAGCCGCCCGCCGGCACCGTCGCAGCAATGCCCTGCAGCGAGCGCAGCACCGCATCGTTGTCGGGGAACAGTTCGTACAGGCCCGATACCACGGCCAGCGTCGGTGCTGGATCGACGTTGGCCAGCTGTGCCGGGTCGAACGCATCACCCTGCTCGAAGCGCGCGATGTCGGCCGCCCCCAGGCGCTCGATCAAGGCCTGACCCTGGGTGACGTTCAGATCACTGAAGTCGCGCAGCACGATGCGCTCGGCGCGCTGTTCGCCCTGGCCCAGCGCTTCCAGCACGTAGCGGCCATGGCCGGCGGCCACGTCCAGCACGCGCACCGGCGTGCCCTGCCCGCGTAGGCGCTGGGCAGCGTCGCGCAGCAGTTCCTGCAGGTGCTGGCCGCGAATGCGGATGCCGCGCCAGCCGATCGCATCCAGATAGTTGCGATCGACCATGCGCCCCAACGGGCCCTTGCCGCGCGCCTCATCGCGATAGATGTAGTCGAGCGTGCTGCCCGAATCGAATCCGGTCTGCAGACCCAGCGCGATGCCTTCGGACAACGTTCCGCCGAAGCGCAGGCCGCCACGTACCACGCGCCAGCGCAGGTCGGCCAGGCTGTTGCGTTCCGGTGGCCAGGCCAGGATCTCCGATTCTTCGAAAGTCGGCCCATGGCGGTGCGCATCGCGCCGCGACAGTTCGCGCAGCGGCTCGGCGAAACGTGCCTGGATGAAACTGCGGATACGCGCCAGCGCCGGCGCCCGATCGCGCTCGCCCAGCGTGTCGTGGAAGAAGCCCGGCAGATGCACGCGCTCCTTGATCTGGCTGGACAGGCGCTCGTAGAAGCGGTCCTGCGGGCCACGGTGCACCACGAAATCCGAGCCGGACACCAGCAGCTGCACCGGCACGCTGATCGCCTGCGCATCGGCGACGATGCGGTCGGCCGCTTCGTACAGGCCCAGCAGCACGCGCACCGAGATCGGCCGGGTGATCAGCGGATCGGTGCGGTAGCTTTCCACCCGCGCCGGATCGTGGGTCAGCCACTGCGGCTTGACGTAGCTGTTGACGAAGAAATTGCCGCGCAGCTTCTGCATCAAGGCCAGGCCCGGGCGTGCGAACGGCACGTACAGCTTCACCTTGAACGCCGGCGAAGCCATCACCAGCGCGCGCAGGCGCGGCGCGTAGTCGTGCACCCAGGTGGCGGCGACCACCGCCCCCACGCTCTGTGCGATCACCACGATGTCTTCCACCGCGATGCCATGCTCGGCGCCGATGTGGGCGATGAAGCTGTCCAGATCACGCACCAGCGCCGGGAAGCCCGGGGCATCGCCTCGTGCGCCGGGCGAACGCCCATTACCGCGTGCATCCCAGGCGAAGAAGGCGGTGTCGGGCAGGTCCAGCTCATCGACCAGGTGGGTGACCCGGCCAGAATGTTCATGGCCGCGATGCAGCAGCACGACAGCCTTGGTGGCTGGGGTCGCGGTGGTGCTCGCCCAGTACCGGTAGAACAGCGGTACCTGGTCGAAGCTGTGGAATTCCCGTTCCTGCGCCTGACGCATGCAATCTCCTGATTGTCTTTTTGTATCTGCTTGATTAATTCGGCGAAACCGCCGCTTCCCGCAGTCCGCGACGGACGCGATTGATCATCGTCAGCACGCACAGCACCTCCATGGCCGCGGCCACGCCAGTGACAGTCATCGCAGCCCCCCAGCCGAACGCCAACAGCAGGCCCAGCACGCCGATGACGAACGCGCGGTCGCTCTTGCCCATCGGGCCGTCATAGCGGCGGCTGGCACCGACCATCAGCCCCAGCACCCCGGTGTACTCGCTCAGGGCCGCCGTCCAGGCCAGCAGCCACAGCGCTTCCGGGCGCACGCCCGGCACGCTGAGCAGGCTCAGGTACAGCGCCGCGTCGGCGATCACATCGCACAGCTCGTTCAGATAGGCGCCCAGCCTCGACTGCTGGCCGAACTCGCGGGCCAGCATGCCGTCCACCGCGTTGAGTGCCATGCGCAGCAGCATCCACAGCGGCAGCAGCAGGTACAGCAGGGGCTGGGACGGCGCGCAGCACCACACGGCGGCGGCCACCAGCAGCGAGACCACGGCGGCGGCCACGGTCACCGTATTGGCGGTGATCCCCATGCGGTACAGACCGCGAACGGCTGGACGCAACAGGTCCTGGAAACGTCCTTTCAATGCATAGATCGACATGATCCGTACCCGCTGATCCTTGGCAGTGCGGGCACAGCCTACCCCATCGTCGGCAGATTCCGACAACCCGGCTCCGGTCCACAGCCCAGCCCCCGGACCGGTCCGGATCGATGTGCCCGACCCGGCCTTACACCGATTGCCATGGCAAATTGCCCCTTCCAGCGCCCGCCACCGGCCCCCACCGCCTACAATATCGGCCCCGCTCCGCTGCCGATTCTGTCCCATGACTGCTGATCTGTTGCCCGTCCGCCGGGCCCTCCTCTCCGTTTCCGACAAGACCGGTCTGGTCGAGCTGGCCACTGCGCTGGCGGCACGCGGCGTGGAGCTGCTGTCCACCGGCGGCACCGCCAAGGCGATCCGCGATGCCGGCCTGGCCGTGAAGGACGTGGCCGACGTCACCGGCTTCCCGGAAATGATGGACGGCCGGGTCAAGACCCTGCACCCGATGGTGCACGGCGGCCTGCTGGGCCGTTCGGGCCTGGATGATGCGGTGATGGCCGAGCACGGCATCGGCGCCATCGACCTGCTGGTGCTGAACCTGTACCCGTTCGAGTCGGTCACCGCCAAGGCCGATTGCACCCTGGCCGACGCGGTCGAGAACATCGACATCGGCGGCCCGGCCATGCTGCGCTCGGCGGCCAAGAACTTCGCCCGCGTGGCGGTGGCTACCGATCCGTCGCAGTACGCCGAGCTGCTGGCCTCGCTGGACGCCAACGACGGCCAGCTGTCAGCCGCCACCCGCTTCGCGTTCTCGGTGGCCGCGTTCAACCGCGTCGCCCAGTACGACGCCGCGATCAGCAACTACCTGTCGGCGGTCACCGCCACCGACGCTGCGGTGCCGGCGCGTACCGAGTACCCGGCACAGATGAACTCCACCTTCGTGAAGGTGATGGACCTGCGCTACGGCGAGAACCCGCACCAGAGCGGCGCGTTCTACCGCGACCTGTATCCGGTGCCGGGCACGCTGGCCACCTTCCAGCAGCTGCAGGGCAAGGAACTGAGCTACAACAACCTGGCCGATGCCGACGCGGCGTGGGAATGCGTGCGCCAGTTCGATGCGCCGGCCTGCGTCATCGTCAAGCACGCCAACCCGTGCGGCGTGGCCGTCGGTGCCGGCAACGGCGATGCCTACGAGCTGGCCTACGCCACCGACCCGACCAGCGCCTTCGGCGGCATCATTGCCTTCAACAAACCGCTGGACGCCGCCACCGCCAAGGTGATTCTGGACCGCCAGTTCGTGGAAGTGCTGATTGCCCCGGACTACGAGCCGGCCGCGCTGGAATACGCGCAGAAGAAGGCCAACGTGCGCGTGCTGCGCATCCCGCACGGCGATGGCCTGAACAACTTCGACAGCAAGCGCGTCGGCTCGGGCCTGCTGCTGCAGTCCTCGGACAACCGCGGCATGACCCGCGACGAACTGAAGGTGGTCAGCAAGCTGGCGCCGACCGACAAGCAGTTCACCGACCTGCTGTTCGCCTGGAAGGTGGCCAAGTTCGTGAAGTCCAACGCGATCGTCTATGCCAAGGACAACCGCACCATCGGTGTCGGCGCCGGCCAGATGAGCCGCGTGTACTCGGCCCGCATCGCCGGCATCAAGGCCGCCGACGCGAACCTGGTGGTCGAGGGCTCGGTGATGGCCTCCGACGCGTTCTTCCCGTTCCGCGACGGCATCGACGCCGCCGCTGCCGCCGGCATCAAGGCGGTCATCCAGCCGGGCGGTTCGATGCGCGATGCCGAAGTGATCGCCGCCGCCGACGAACATGGCCTGGCCATGGTGTTCACCGGCGTGCGCCACTTCCGCCACTGATCCTGGAGCGACACGGATGTCCACAGTTTCAATGAAATCGCTGGCCGCCCTCGCTCTCGCGGGTGCGGCCGTACTGGCGGGCTGCAGGCCTGCCGGCGAGCCCAGCGTGGCGCCGAAGGTGGATGCGCCTGCAGTGGCCCCCGCCTCACCGGCGCAGCATGTCAGCCGCACCGCACGACTGCAGGCGTTCCTGATCCAGCGCTACGGCAGCAACGCCACGCTCTCCGCTGAATGGCGCGGCAGCTGGACTGACGATGGCGACACCCATGCGGTGGACTGGCAGGTCTGCGCGGAACAACCGGTGGTGAGCGGAGACAGCTGGCAGCAGTTGTTGGCCGTGTGCGGTGCGCTGGTCGATGGCGCGCACATCGACCCGGGAACCATCGAGTTCTTCGTGCTGCGCCCGAAGGGCGATGGCTTCGAGGTGACCAGCGAACTGACCGGCGAGCGTTTCGGTAGCGGCGGCCAGCCCGGCACCGCCAGCATCATCCGCGCCGGCAGTGACTTCTATGGTTTCCGCGTCGAGGACGGTTGGTTCGGGCAGGGCTTCTCGCTGCTCTCGCAGTCGCTGATCCTGCCGGGTCCGAACGGCCTGGTGGCCAGTGGCAGCCTGCGCAGCCATATCGACAATGACGCCCAGTACGAGTGCGACACGGTCGACGCCAGTACCGACCCGGACACCGCCAATGACTGCCGCACCCGCCGCTTCAGCATCGATTTCGCCCTGCGTTTCGACGACAGCGACCGCAGCGCGCGGGTCTGGCCATTGCTGATCGACGAAACCGGCACCACCTGCGGTGGCAAGCAGGTCCGGCAGGAACACCGCTTCACCCTGGACCCGAAGACCTGGGCCTATTCCTTCCCCGAATCGCTGCGACGCGAAGGCTGCGAGTGAACCACGCGCGCCGCCGGGGATATCGATCTTCCCTTCCCACGCAATCTGGAATCTCGTGATGAACGTACTTGTCATCGGCTCTGGCGGCCGCGAACACGCCCTGGCATGGAAGCTGGCCCAGTCCTCCCGTGTCACCGAAGTGATCGTGGCTCCCGGCAACGCCGGCACCGCCAGCGAAGACAAGTGCCGCAACGTGGCGGTGAAGGTGACCGATATCGACGGCCTGCTGGCGTTGGCGCAGGCCGAAGGCGTGGCGCTGACCGTGGTCGGCCCGGAAGTGCCGCTGGTGGCCGGTGTGGTCGACCGCTTCCGCGCCGCCGGCCTGCGTATCTTCGGGCCGACCGCCGCTGCCGCGCAGCTGGAAGGCAGCAAGGCCTACGCCAAGGACTTCCTGGCCCGCCACGACATCCCCACCGCGTTCTACGCCGTGCACACCGACGTGGACGCCGCCCTGGCCTACATCCGCGAGAAGGGCGCACCGATCGTGGTCAAGGCCGATGGCCTGGCCGCTGGCAAGGGCGTGATCGTCGCAATGACCCTGGCCGAAGCCGAAGACGCGGTGCGTGACATGCTCTCCGGCAACGCGTTCGGCGATGCCGGTGCACGCGTGGTGATCGAGGAATTCCTCGACGGCGAGGAAGCCAGCTTCATTTCGATGGTGGACGGCATGCATGCGCTGCCGATGGCGACCTCGCAGGACCACAAGCGCGTCGGCGACGGCGACACCGGCCCGAACACCGGCGGCATGGGCGCCTATTCGCCGGCCCCGGTGGTCACGCCGGAGGTGCACGCCCGCGTGATGCGCGAGGTGGTGAACCCGACCGTGCAGGGCATGATCGCCGACGGCATCCCGTTCACCGGCTTCCTCTATGCCGGCCTGATGATCGATGCCAGCGGCGCGCCGAAGGTGATCGAATTCAACGTGCGCTTCGGCGATCCGGAAACCCAGCCGGTGATGCTGCGCCTGCAGTCGGATCTGGTGGAGCTGGTGGAAGCCGCCATCGACGGCCGCCTGGACCAGGTGGAAGCACACTGGGACGCGCGCCCGTCGCTGGGCGTGGTGCTGGCGGCGAAGCCTTACCCGGAAACGCCGATCACCGGTGACGTGATTTCCGGCCTGGGCGATGTGCCGGCCAGTGCCAAGGTGTTCCATGCCGGTACGGCATTGGATGCGCAGGGCCAGGTCGTCAGCGCCGGCGGCCGCGTTCTGTGCGTGGCCGCACTGGGCGACAGCGTGCGCGACGCGCAGGCGAATGCGTATGCAGGCGTGGCCAAGGTGACCTGGGCCAACGAGTTCCACCGCAACGACATCGGCTGGCGCGCGATCGCACGCGAAGAGTGACGGCCGCGCCGCAGCCACGCATGGCGTGGCTCTACTGACACTGGGTAGATCCACGCCATGCGTGGATTGAACGCCTCGGAAAAACAAAGGCCCGGCAGAACCGGGCCTTTGCTTTACAGGACTGCTTCGAGTCCCTTCCGATCAATCAGGTTAAGCAACTTCAGTGACGGTCCGCTGGGCTTCTTTTCGCCCTGCTCCCAGCTGCGTACGGTGGAAACGCTGGTATTGAGAACTCCCGCAAAGACCGGCTGACTGAGCTGCAATGACGTACGCAGGGCACGTATCTGGGCACTGCTGTACTCAGGCACCGGCTCAAGGCAAAGCGCTTCGTAGCTGCTCAATCGACGTTTATCGATGAAACCATGCGCGTGCAGACTCACAGCGGCATCATGCACCGCTTCAAGAAGCGCACTTTTCGCGCGCCGTCGCTCAGGGGTCTTCGTCATGGTCGATCTCCTGTAGATCCCCGTACTCCACGGCACGATTCAACTGCGCCGCACTCATTTTCAGGAACTCCGATGCGTACAACTGCAGCGCATCGCGTTCCGCATTCGTGATCGCAGCACGCTCATTCTTCTCGTAGCCGAAAAGTAAGAACCAATGCCCGCCTCGCTGTGTGGCGACGATGATTCGAACGCTCCCACGCTTTCCTCGCCCCGGCAAGGCAACGCGCTTCTTGAAGATTCCGCCGCCAAGATCAGCATCAACCAGACCCGCTTCCATTTCACGTACCGACCGGTACAGCGCAGCCTCGGACAGGGTGGTCCTGCGCATGCTGCGATTGAAACTTCGTGTGAGGAAGACGCGTGGCATGATCATACCGTGCCACTGCGTGGTACAGCGTGAACATCAGCATCCAGCACATGATCAGGTCGGCGCAACCACCGTCCTGGCGTCAGAATAGAGCCACGTCATGCGTAGCTAAGCCCCACAAACGAAAAAGGCCCGGCACTGCTGCCGAGCCTTTAACAATTGCGACGCCTTTCCGCTTACGCGGTGAACAGCGCCTTCATCTTCTTCAGCGCATTGGCTTCAACCTGGCGGATGCGCTCGGCCGACACGCCGTATTCGTCAGCCAGTTCCTGCAGCGTCACCTTGCTGTCCGCATCCAGCCAGCGGCGGCGGATGATGTCGCGCGAGCGCGCATCCAGCTCGGCCAGGCCTTCGCGCAGCAGCTGCATCTGGTTGTCTTCGCTGTCGGCACGTTCGTAGGCCATCGACGGGTCTTCGTCGTTGGCAACCAGGAACGCGGCCGGCGACGGCGGCGCGTGTTCGTTGTCTTCGTCGGCCGGCGCATCGAAACCGATATCGCGACCGGACAGGCGCGACTCCATTTCCATGACCTCGCGCTCGGACACGTTCAGGTCCTTCGCCACCGCGCTGACCTCAGCCGCGTTCATCCAGCCCAGGCGCGTCTTCGACTTGCGCAGGTTGAAGAACAGCTTGCGCTGCGCCTTGGTGGTGGCGACCTTCACGATGCGCCAGTTCTTCAGGATGAACTCGTGCATCTCGGCACGGATCCAGTGCACGGCAAAGGAGACCAGGCGCACGCCCATGTCGGGGTCGAAGCGCTTGACCGCCTTCATCAGGCCGATGTTGCCTTCCTGGATCAGGTCGCCCAGCGCAAGGCCGTAGCCGTTGTAGCCGCGGGCCACGTGCACCACGAAGCGCAGGTGCGAATGCACCAGCTCGCGGGCGGCGTCCAGATCGTTGCCGTCGCGGAAGCGACGGGCCAGGTCCTGTTCGTCATCGACCGACAGCACCGGGATCTGGTGCACGGCACCGATGTAGGCGTCCAGCGAACCGAGCGCACTGGGAATCGGGAGATTGTTTGCCACAAGGGCAGTAGAGGTGTTCTGGCTCATAGGCACCCATCTTAGCAGTCCGGCATTTGGACTGCTAAAGGAGGAAAAAGTTCCAGCGTCCCATTGATGCAACACTGGTCCCAAGCAGAACCCTACCGTAGCGCGATTTGATGACAGTGGCGAGCACGCTTTTCGGGATTCACAATCCCTTGGAATTCAATCAATTACCTGCCGTAAACCGGCCGATTCCGGTCAAGCGGAGCTGAACGGGCCGTTCTTGAGGCCCATTCAGGCCAAAAGACGTTGCCGGGTGTTCAGCCCCGAAGGCTGAGGGCCGCACCTTTACTACTAAGAAACCCGTTGACAGCCATCCGGCGACATGCTCCGATGCATCAACTAATTCATACGTAGAAGCGCATGGCCCGCCCTGTCTCGCAGAATCCCACCCCCGCCGAGCAGGCCATCCTCGACATCCTCTGGGACAAGGGCGAAGCGTCCGTGCGCGAAGTGGCGGATGTGCTCGGCGAACACAAGCCGGTCGCGTACACCACGGTGCTGACCATGTTCAACGTGCTGGCAAAGAAGGGCTTTGTCAGTCATCGCCAGGAAGGTCGCGCCTACATCTATCACGCCACGCTCAGCCGCGAGCAGGCCCGCCGGCAAGCGCTCGACCATCTGCTGCATCAGTTCTTCGACGGCTCACCGAACGTGTTGGCACAGCACCTGGTGGACGAACGCGAAATCGACCGCAACGAACTGCAGGCACTGCAGCAGCGCATCAGCGATGCCAGGGCCGGGAGGAAGGAATGAACCTCATCGACATGGCGATGGCACTGGGCCTTCGGCAGTTGCTGTTGTCTGCCGTTGTGCTGCTGCCCGCGCTGTGGCTGGCACGGCGGCGGGCCCTCAGTGCCGAACAACGCTCCTGGCTGCTGACCGCCGCGATGGCAGCGGCCCTGCTGTTGCCGCTCAGCGCCTTCCTGCCGGGCTGGTCAACCACCCTACCCGCACCGGCGCCACCCGCCGCCGCGTTCCACCCCCTGCCCGGCGAAGGCGCAACGGCGGGAGAGGCCATCTTCGAAGCTGGACGGCAGCCCGACATCTATTACGTCGAACTACCGAAGACCCTGCCGACAGTGCTTGCAGTGGTGTGGCTGCTGGGCACCCTGTGGCTGGGCATGCGCCTGCTGGACGCGATGCTGCATGCGCGCCGGCTGCGGCGGCTGGCACAACCGGCGTCCGCCGGACTGCGCGCGGTCCTGGCCGACATCGTGCCCGCCCACGTGACGATCGCCACCTGCGCCGTCGACGGGCCGATGGTGGTCGGCCTGTGGCGCCCGCAGATCCTGCTGCCCCGCCCCTTGCTGGCACGGCTGGACAACAACGTGCTGCGCGACATCGTCCGCCACGAGGTTGCACACCTGGATCGACGCGATCTGTGGACAAGCACGCTGCTGCGGGCGGGAACAGCACTGTTCTGGTGGAATCCACTCCTGCACCTTGCCCAGGCACGCCTGGCGCTACTGCGCGAAATGGCCTGTGATGCACGCGCTGCGATGCTGGCACGCGAACCGCTGGACTATGCAGGCTCGCTGCTGGCCGGTATCGAACAGCTGCAGGCCCTGCGCGAAGAGGCGCCGACGCTTGCACTGGGCATGTTCAGTGCACGCAGCCAGCTGGCGCAGCGCATCGACCAACTGCTGGACGCCCCGTCGTACGCCCCTCGGCGCCGCAGTCTGTTGATGCTGGGCCTGCTGCTTCTGCTGGCCTGCGTCGGCACCGCGGTGGCTGTCTCACCACGACTGGCCTCACCAGCGGCCAGCACCTCCGATACGCGCGTCAACACTCTGCTCCAGGCCGCCAGCACGCATGACGTCGCGCAGGTCCACGCGTTGGCGGTGGCGGGCGTCGATCTCGATGCGCGCGTGCTCGGCGATGGCACGGCGCTGATCCAGGCCATCCGCGCACGCGATCCGGTGATGGTCGACGCCCTGCTGCAGCTGGGAGCCGACCCTGATCGCGCTGCGCTGGGCGAAGGCAATCCGTTGATCGTCGCCTCCGCGCTGGGCCTGCAACCCATCGTCGAGCAGCTGGTGCAGGCCGGTGCAGACGTCAACCGGGTCGTGACCTATGACGAGACGCCGCTGATCAATGCCTCGCGCGAAGGGCACCTGGTCACCGTGCAGTACCTGCTCGCGCACGGCGCCGATATCAACCTGGGGGTGGAAGCCGACGGCTGGCTGGGCCGCTGGCGGACACCGTTGAACCAGGCCGGCACCGCGGCCGTACGCGATTACCTGCTGACGCAGGGCGCCCGCCGCGAACGACGCTGACTCCGCCGCCGCATCGCCTTCTGCGCTGCGGCGGCAACCTGCTCCACCCGCAACGATCGGACGCGGCAGGCGTGCGTGGCAACGCCTGCGCCGATCCCAACCCTCTTCCACTCCCGCAAGGATGTCGATGATGAACCGCCTGTTGCTGTGTTCGCTGCTGGTCTGCCTGACCCCGTTCCACGTGATGGCCACTGACGCCAGCGCTGAAGACGCTGCGCGCTTTGCCCAGGCAATGGCCCATGGCCTGCGCCCCAGCAACGCGCAGCTGGGCGCGGCGCTGCCGCAGTGGTCGATCGAGGAACGCCTTGCCCATTACAAGGTGCCGGGTGCCGCCGTTGCGGTGATCCGCGATGGCAAGGTGGTGTACGCCGCCGGATACGGCCTGCGCCAGGCGGGCACGCACGACGCGGTGGATGCCGATACCGTGTTCTCGGTGGGCTCGGTCAGCAAGATGGGCGCTGCGGCGACCACCCTGAAGCTGGTTGCTGCCGGCAAGGTCTCGCTGGAGGAGAACATCGATCCACGCCTGCGCCGCTGGCATGTGCCTGCCGATGCGCAGGGACTGCACCCGCCGATCAACCTGCGCATGCTGCTCTCGCACACCGCCGGCTTCAATGTGCATGGCTTCCAGGACTACCAGCCCGCCGAACGCTTGCCGACCTTGCTGCAGACACTGGATGGACTGGCGCCCGCAAAGAATGAACCGATACGCCTGATCCACGCGCCCGGCCAGCAGGTCGACTATTCCGGTGGCGGCTACACGGTGGTGCAGCTGGCGATCGAAGACCTGACGGGCAGAGCATTCGCCGACGTCGCACGTCGCGAGGTGTTCGCGCCACTGGGCATGTCCCGCAGCACGTACCAGAGCCCCTTGCCTGCCGGCTACGGCAACGTTGCCCATGCGCACGACAACAAAGGCCTGCCGGAGGCCCTGCCACGCGGCTGGCAGAGCTTTCCGGAACAGGCGGCGTCCGGGCTGTGGACCAGCGCCAACGACATGGGCCTGTTCGTCGCGGCCCTGCTGCGCAGCATCCGCACCAAGGATGGATGGCTGCCGCAGTCATTGGCCCTGCAGATGGTCAGCGAAGTGGCGCCGGCCGGTCGTGGCCTGGGACCGGAGCTCGCCGGCAACGGCGCCAGTCGCCGCTTCTTCCACAATGGCAGCAATGACAGCTATCACGCCGGCATCGAAGGCTACCCGGAGAGCGGCGATGGATTCGTCATCCTGACCAATGGCGACAACGGCCCCGCACTGCGCGGGGAAATCCGCAATGCCCTTTCCGACGCACTCGGCCACAATGCCAAACCAGTCATCCGCACGCTTGACCCAGCGCTTCTGCGCGACAGCTACCCAGATTTCAGCGGCCACTTCGTACTCGATGGCGCGCTGCCGATGGACGTCCGCGGCGGTCTCGCTGACTGGTTCGAAGCCACGACGTTGGACGTACAGGCAGGCCAAGCGGGACTGGAACTGCGCCTTCCAGGACGGGGCAAGGCCGTCATGCTCCAGGCACTGACCCCTGTTCGCTTCCTCGCCGGCAGCGTAGGTGCGGAGCTGCTGTTCCACCGTGGTGGCGACGGCACGGTCCAAGCCCTCAGCGTGATCGCCGAAGGCGCGCGTGCCTACTATCGGCGCGCGGATATCGCGCCAGCAGCGGGCCATTGATCCATCGCTGGCGGCGCCGGGCTACTGCCCGGCCCGCTCAGAGCGCCGAGCGTGGCGGCAGCGACCAGTCGATCGGGGCCTGGCCGCGGCGCTGCAGGTACTCGTTGGCCATCGAGAAATGCTGGCAGCCCAGGAAGCCTCGGTGGGCCGACAGCGGCGACGGGTGCGGCGACTTCAGCACACGGTGGCGGCGGGTGTCGATGACCTTGCCCTTCTTCTGCGCGTACGCGCCCCAGAGCATGAACACCAGGCCGTCGCGTTCGCGGTTGAGCACATCCACAACGTGGTCGGTGAAACCTTCCCAGCCACGCCCCTGGTGGGCACCGGCCTGGCCCTCTTCCACCGTCAGCACGGCATTGAGCAGCAGCACACCGCGCTGCGCCCACGGGATCAGGCAGCCATGGTCCGGACGCGGGATACCGAGATCGCTCTCGATCTCCTTGTAGATGTTCAGCAGCGACGGCGGCACCGGCACTCCGGGCGCCACCGAGAAGCTCAGCCCATGCGCCTGACCACGGCCGTGGTACGGGTCCTGGCCGAGGATCACCACCTTCACCTGCTCGAACGGCGTGGCATCGAAGGCAGCGAAGATCTGCGGGCCGGGCGGGAACACCGCCGCACCGCTGGCCTTGCGCTGGCGCAGGAAGCTGGACAGCTCGCGCATCTGCGGCTGCATCAGGTAATCGCCGACATGCTGCTTCCAGCTCGGCTCGAGCTGGATCGTCGGGGTGCCGGCTACTTCATCAATCATCACGCCACTTCATCGAATCAGGGGTCCATCGTTCAACCGGGCCAGGCGCAGCTGGAACAGCACCTTGGTGACCAGCAGGCGCTCTTCGATCGGCTTGAGCACCAGGTCGTTGGCACCGGACTGCAGCAGCCCGGTCTGGTTGTGCGGGTTGCCATCGCCGGTCATCACCAGCACCGGCAGGCGACGCTTGCCGTAGCCGAAGTCCACGCGCACGCGCTGCACCACGTCGCGACCGCTCAGTTCGCCCTTCAGGGTGACGTCGGTCAGCACCAGGTCGATGCGGTGGCGACTGCGGCCCAGCGACTCGGCAGTGAGCAGGGTGAACGCCTCTTCGGCGCTGACCACGTGCAGCACGTTCAACTGCTGGCGTTCCAGCATGCGCTTGGTAGCCTCGGCGACCACGCGGCTGTCCTCGATATAGAGGATGGTGGCGCCGGGAATGGTCTGCGGCTGCACGTAGCCGCGGATGAAGGTCGCCAGTGCCTCGTGGCCCAGCGCCTTGTCGAAATAGTCGGTGACGTACTCGGTGAAGCGGCGCTGCTCCAGATGCTGCTGGGCATCGCCGGAGACCACGATCACCGGCACATAGGCCTGGCCTGCGGCTTCGCGGACCATCCGCGCCAGTGCCAGACCGTCGCCATCACGCAGGGTCAGCGAGGTGGTCACCAGATCCACCGGGCCCTGCGCCAGCGCCAGCTGCGCATCCTCGATGCTGTCGCAGCCGATCACTTCCACGCCCGGCAGGTCGCGCTGCAGGACGTCGGCGATCAGCTTGCGGACCAGCTTTGACCCATCGACCACCATCACCCGCGTCGCGGGCCCTTCAAGGTGCTTCAGCGCTTGCGGTTGCATGCCGGTCTCAGGTGTCGGTCGGGCGGGTCTGGCGAAGGAAGTGGCCGGTCACCAGCCACGCGCCCAGCCAGCCCAGCAGCAGTGTGCCGAGCAGGACCAGGCTGCCATGCAGCAGGTCCAGGCCGTGCAGCACGAACGGGCTGCCGTAGCTGCGCGAGAGTTCGGCCAGCGGCACGCGCAAGGCAGCGCCGGCCGCAGCAATCAGGGCCAGCGCCACTGCGCCGGCACCCAGGCCATACCACGCGCCCAGGTACAGGAACGGGCGGCGGATGAAGCCATCACTGGCGCCGAGCAGCTGCAGCACGCCGATCTCTTCGCGGCGGGCCTGGATGTCCAGGCGCACGGTGTTGCCGACCACCAGTGCGGCGCCCACGCCGAGCAGCACCGACAGCACCTGCACCAGCCGCGCACCGAACGCGAGCCAGGCATCCAGGCGCTGGCGCCACAGCGCATCGTGCTGCACCAGGTCGGTCTCAGGCAGGCTTTCCAGCGCGCGCGCCAGGCGCGCGTCGTCCTTGCCCTGGCCGGGGGTGATCACCAGCAGCGAGGGCAGTGGATTGTCGTTGAGTGCATCGATCGCCTCGCCGAGGCCGGCATCGCGCAGTTCCTGCAGGCCCTGCTCGGGCGTGCGCACGTTCACTTCGGCCACGTCATCGCGATCGCGCAGCTGGCCGGACAGGCGCAGCGCGCCGGGACCATCGACGTTGCCCTTCAGGAACACGTTGATGTCGCGCGACTGCTGCACGCTGCCGGCGAACTGCTTGAGGTTGTCCAGCGCGATCGACAGGCCCAGCGGCAGGGCCAGCGCCAGCGCCATGACCATCACCGTCAGCAGGGTCGCCCACGGCTTGCGGCAGGCGCGGCCGAGGCTGAACACCACGCTGTGCACGTGGTGCTGGAACCAGACGCCCACACGCGACGGGGCGGCGGCTTCGCTGTTTTCGTTCTTCGCCATCGATTACTCCGCCAGGTCCTGCGGCGAGATGTCATCCACCAGCCGGCCGTGGTCAAGGATCAGCACGCGCTTGCGCATGCGGCGCAACAGCGGCAGGTCGTGACTGACCACCAGCACGCTGGTGCCGCGCGCGGGCAGCTCGGCGAACAGGGCCATGATCTCCGCCGCCAGGGTCGGGTCGAGGTTGCCGGTCGGCTCATCGGCCACCAGCAGCTTGGGCTCACCGACAATGGCGCGGGCGATGCCGACGCGCTGCTGCTCACCGGCCGACAGCTGCGAGGGCAGCGCCTTCTCGCGATGGCCCAGGCCCATCCGCTCCAGCACCGAGCGCACACGCTTGTTGATGTCGCTACGGCGGGTGCCGCGCAGGATCAGCGGCAGCGCCACGTTCTCGGCAATAGAGCGGTCCATCAGCAGGCGGTGGTCCTGGTAGACCGCGCCGACCGCGCGTCGATGGCGGGGCACGTCGCCGCCGCGCACCTTCAGCAGGTTGCGCTCGTCGAACACCACCGCGCCGCGGCTGGGCCGCTCGTCCAGGTGGATCAACTTGAGCAGGGTGCTCTTGCCCGCACCGGAATGGCCGGTGACGAACAGCATCTCGCCCGGCGCGACCTCGAAGCTGACATCGGTCAGCGCCTCGTGGCCACCGGCGTACTGTTTGCTGACATTGTCGAAGCGCAGGACACTCATGCCCCGATTATGCAGGACCGGCGCGACGTCGTGGAGACGGTCATACGATCGGTCGTGCCGGCCGCTGGTCGGCGGCTGTGTGGGTTGCCGGCCAGGTTGGGTGCCGACCGTTGGTCGGCACACCCTTAAAGCCACCCGACCAACGGTCGGGTGCTATCCGCTGATCGGCAGCGCCGATCAGCTGCCCGACAGCATCCGGCGGATCTTGCGGCCGATGCGGGTCAGGAACGAATCGCCGGTATCAGCAGCCGTGCGCACCGGCTTGGCCACCACCTGCACCGGGGTGACCGGGCTGGCGCCATTGCCGGCGGCGTTCTGCACACCCTCGGCACCTTCGACCGGACGGCCGTGGCGACGACGACGGCGCTTGCGCGGCTTGTGCTCACCGTCCACCGCACCTTCCGGTGCGCCTTCAGCACGCGGCGGGCGCGGCGGACGCGGGGCCTGCGCGGCAGCGCCTTCGGCACCGGCGGCCGGGGCGGCAGCGCCCTGCTCGCCTTCCACGCGCGGCTTGCGCGGGCCACGCGAACGGCGCTCGCCGCTGCGCTCACCGTCGCGGCCACCGCGGCCACCACCACTGCCGGAACGGCCGCCACTACGGCCACCGCCACGGCGCTCTTCCTCGGCAGCGCGGGCTTCGCGCGCTTCGCGGAAGATCTGGCCGACGCTTTCGTTGTCCTCGCCTTCCTCGCCTGCAGCCGGGGCCGGGCGTTCCGGGCGCGGCAGCGGGGTCAGCAGTTCCTTGGTGACCGGCTCGGACGGAATCTTCTGCTCGATGTAGGCCTCGATGTCCGGCAGGCCCATCGCATAGCGTTCGCAGGCGAAGCTGATCGCATCACCCTCTTCGCCCAGGCGCGCGGTACGGCCGATGCGGTGCACGTAGTCTTCGGCGTCGAACGGCAGGTCGTAGTTGTAGACGTACTTGATGCCATCGATGTGCAGGCCGCGCGCGGCCACGTCGGTGGCCACCAGGATTTCCAGCTGGCCCTTCTGGAAGCGGTTGAGCAGGCTCTCACGCTTCTTCTGCGGCACGTCGCCGGACAGCACGCCAACACGGTAACCGGCCTTTTCCAGCGAACGGGCGACGCGTTCGACGAACACCTTGGTGTTGACGAAGACCATGGTGCGCGCGCCTTCGCTGCGCGACAGCAGGCCCAGCAGCAGCGGGATCTTCTCGTCGTCGGCCGGGAAGTAGATGCGCTGGCGCACGCGCGCGGCGGTGATGGTCTCGGCTTCAACCACCAGCTTCTGCGGTTCGTTCATGTGCTCGTAGGCCAGCTCCAGCACGCGGTGGCTGAGGGTGGCACTGAACAGCAGGGTCTGGCGGGTGGTGCGCTCGGGCATGCGGCGCAGCAGGAAGCGGATGTCCTTGATGAAGCCCAGGTCGAACATGCGGTCGGCTTCGTCCAGCACGCAGATCTCGCAGGCGTGCAGCGAGACCACCTTGTGCTGCTTCACGTAGTCGATCAGGCGGCCCGGGGTGGCGATGATCACGTCCACGCCCTGCTGCAGCAGTTCGCGCTGCTTGTCGTAATCCACGCCGCCGTAGACCAGGGCAAAACGCAGGCCCAGGTCGGAACCGAACTTCACTGCATCCTTGTGGATCTGGATGGCCAGTTCGCGGGTCGGGGCGAGGATCAGCGCGCGCGGATCCTCCGGCTTGCGGTCGGCCAGGGCCGGACGCGTCAGCAGGCGGTTCACGACAGCGACCAGGAAGGCCAGGGTCTTGCCGGTGCCGGTCTGGGCCTGGCCGGCAACATCACCACCGGGCAGCGCGACCGGCAGGGTCAGCGCCTGGATCGGGGTGCAGCGGGTGAATCCGGCTCCTTCAAGGCCGGCCTGCAGGGCCGGATGCAGCTCGAAGGAGGAGAAGGTCAAATCGGTCAGCGGTTTGTCGCTCATGAGTCCGTCTTGGTATGGCCGCCGGCCCGTGGGGCGGCTGGCACTTCATCGTCTAGGGGCACCGTCGCAAACTGCGGCCCCTGCGGCGGGTTGGCAGGCTGGGACCACCCGGTCCGCGCGCCGCACAATGCCCCAGTTTAACGCACTCGGGCCGGCAAACCGGAATGAGCTGTCTCATAAAGTCAAGAGACGGCACCCTTCACCCAGCCACACCGGACTTGAACGGCCCTGCCAGGGCCGCTGGTGTCGCCCGCTGCCAGCCCCATGTACAGGAAGACAGTGAAATCCGACACATACCAGGCATCGAAGCGATCACGATACGCTGGGTTCCAGCCGGCGCCTGTCCCCGCCCTGCGATAGGGGTACACTGCCGGCCGTGAGCGTCCAGGCATCCCGCCGAACGCACCGCGGCAGTGCGCCGCGAGGCAACGACGAGGGTCGCGCCACCGGGCATGGCCCAGTTCACCCACCTCCGGCATGGCCGGGTGCAATCCAAGACGAGAAACCAAGATGAGCGACAAGGTTGTACATGTCGGCGACGCCGACTTTGATAGCGCAGTGCTGAATTCCAAGGAACCGGTGCTGGTCGATTTCTGGGCCGAGTGGTGTGGCCCGTGCAAGATGATCGCCCCGGCGCTGGACGAACTGGCCGATGCCTACCAGGGCCGCGCCAAGATCGCCAAGGTCAACGTCGACCACAACCGTGCGCTGGCCGCCAAGTACCACGTGCGTTCGATTCCGTACCTGGTCGTTTTCAAGGACGGCGAGAAGGTCGGCGAGCAGATCGGTGCGGTGGGCAAGGCCCAGCTGGCCGGCCTGCTGGACAAGGCCCTGGCCTGATCCTGCTGTTCTCCGGCAGCCGCCGACCGCGGCTGCCGGCGGGCGCCCCGCGCCCATGATGAATGCTGTTCCCGGCGACCCTTGCGTGGCGCCGCAGGCCGATGATAGTGTCGGCATATCCGGCCGCGTTCGCGTGCCGCACCTTCTGGACGCAGTTTCTTCCAGACCCATTCCCAACGTTCGCCGCCCCAGCCGGGCGCTCGCACCTTCAAGCGAGGAATAACGCTCTTGTCCGATAACACTTCCGAAACCGGCAGCGCCGATGCGCCCGCCGAAAAGCGCGTGCGCAAGCCCCGCGTGAGCAAGGCCGCCGCTCCGGCAGCCGCCGAAACCAGCGCCGCGCCGGCGCAGCCGACCCTGCCGCTGGCCGCCGCGCCCGAGGCACCGGCTGCTGCCCCTGCACCGAGCGCGCCCGCCGCCGAGGCCCCTGCCAGCAGTGGCGGTGGCGAAGGCGGTGAGGGTCGCGAATCCGGCCAGCCGCGCCAGCAGAACCACCAGGGGGGCGGCCAGAACCAGGGCCAGAACCCGTACAACCAGAACGGCCAGCAGGGCCAGGGGCAAGGTCAGGGCAACCGCCGTGACCGCTTCCGCAACCGCCGCGACCGTGACCGCAACAACCGCTTCCGCGACGATGGCCTGCCCAACGACGGCGGCGAGCAGCAGCCGTTCGTGCCGCGCCCGCACGCCAACGTACCCGAGGGCTTCCCGGTCTACTCGCTGAGCGACCTTAAGCGCATGCCGGCACAGAAGCTGCTGGAAATCGCCGAGCAGCTGCAGATCTCCGAAGGCGTGGCCCGTGCCCGCAAGCAGGACGTGATCTTCGCCCTGCTGAAGGTGCTGACCCGCCACGGTGACGGCGTCGCCGCCGACGGCGTGCTGGAAATCCTGCCGGACGGCTTCGGCTTCCTGCGCGCGGCTGAAGCCAGCTACCTGGCCGGCCCGGACGACACCTACATCTCGCCCAGCCAGATCCGCCGCTTCAACCTGCGCACCGGCGACCACATCTCCGGCCGCATCCGCTTCCCGAAGGACGGCGAGCGCTACTTCGCGCTGAACATCGTCGACACCATCAACGGCGAGCCGATCGAAGCGTCGAAGAACAAGGTGCTGTTCGAGAACCTGACCGCACTGTTCCCGCGCCGCCGCTTCACCCTGGAGCGCGGCAACGGTTCGTCGGAAGACATCACCGGCCGCATCCTCGACCTGATGGCCCCGCAGGGCAAGGGCCAGCGCTCGCTCATCGTGTCGCAGCCGAAGGCCGGCAAGACCATGATGATGCAGCAGGTCGCCACCGCCATCACCACCAACCATCCGGACGTGCACCTGATCGTGCTGCTGATCGACGAGCGCCCGGAAGAAGTGACCGAAATGCAGCGCACCGTGCGCGGCGAGGTCATCAGCTCGACCTTCGACGAGCCGGCCGCGCGCCACGTGCAGGTGGCCGAAATGGTCATCGAGCGCGCCAAGCGCCTGGTCGAGCACAAGAAGGACGTGGTGATCCTGCTCGACTCGATCACCCGCCTGGCCCGCGCCTACAACAACGTGGTGCCGAGCTCGGGCAAGGTGCTGACCGGTGGTGTGGACGCCAACGCCCTGCACCGCCCGAAGCGCTTCTTCGGTGCCGCGCGCAACGTGGAAGAAGGCGGCAGCCTGACCATCATCGCCACCGCGCTGGTCGACACCGGCTCGAAGATGGACGAGGTGATTTACGAAGAGTTCAAGGGCACCGGCAACAGCGAAGTGCACCTGAGCCGCCGTATCGCTGAAAAGCGCGTGTTCCCGGCCATCGACATCAACCGTTCCGGCACCCGCCGCGAAGACCTGCTGATCGAACCGGAGCTGCTGCAGAAGATCTGGATCCTGCGCAAGCTGCTGCATCCGATGGATGAAATGGCCGCGATGGAGTTCCTGCTGGACAAGATGAAGAACACCAAGTCCAACGACGAGTTCTTCGGTTCGATGAAGCGCTGATCCCTGGCGCTGCATCAGAAGAAACCTGCCGCTCGCTGCGGCAGGTTTTTTTTTGCCTGCAGGGCGACGCACTTCACTTCGCTCGCGCCCGCTTTTGGCGATAATCCGCGCGATACCCTGCCCGGCCCCCGTGGGCCCTGCCACCGATTCCCGCTGTCGCCCCTTCCGGAGAACCGGTCGGGTCCAGCCTCCTGCCGGATCCGTCGACGCATGCGAACGCTGTCCCCCCGCCTCAACCTGGGCAAGCTGATCCTCGCCCTGGCCCTGCTCAGCGCCATCATCGCGCTGGCCAATACCCTGCTGGCCAGCTACCGGGTGCAGCGCGACCAGCTGGTTGGCAATACCCTGGAAGCCAACCGCGTCTACGCCACCAAGCTGGCCGAGACCACCCAGAACTTCCTGCTGGCCGCGCAGCAGCAGCTGGCCTATGCCGCGACCCGCCTGGGCGAGGACGACCTTGATCCGAAGCAGGCCCAGGATGAAGCCAGCCGCCTGCAGCTGCAGTCCAGCAGCTTCAACTCCTCACTGGTGGTGGACGCCGACGGCCTGGTGATCGCCACCTCGCCGCAGACCCTGCAGCTGCAGGGTGAGGTGCTGCACAGTGTCGGCAACAACGCGGCACTGGCGGCGCGCCAGCCGATGATCAGCGATCCCTACCAATCGGCCACCGGCAAGCTGCTGGTGTCGCTGTCGCACCCGATCTTCGACCGCCAGGGCCGCTATCGCGGCTATGTCAGCGGCACCCTGTACCTGCGCCAGCGCAGTGCACTGCACACGCTGCTGGGCAAGCACTACTACCGCGACGGTTCCTACCTGTACGTGGTGGACCGCAATGGCCGCCTGCTGTACCACGCCGATGGCAAGCGGGTGGGTGACTACGTGGTCGGCAACCCGGCGGTGAAGGCCGTGGTGCGCGGAGAACGGGGCGCACAGCAGGTACGCAACAACCGCGGCGTGTCGATGCTGGCCGGCTATGCACCGGTGGCGGCCACCGGCTGGGGCATCATCGCGCAGCGCCCGACCGAGGCCACCCTGCAGCCGCTGTCGCGGTTGATGACCGCAGTGATCTGGAATGCGATTCCACTCGGCCTGCTGTCGCTGCTGGTCACCTGGTGGTTCGCGCGCCGCATTTCGATGCCGCTGTGGCAACTGGCGCGCAACGTGCAGGGCGGCGAGGACACCGGCAACGCGATCAACCACGTCAGCGGCATCCGCGCCTGGTACTTCGAGGTCGCCCAGCTCAAACAGGCGGTGCTGCACAGCTTCAATGCGCTGCAGGATCGTATCGGCACGCTCAACCGTGCCAGCCGCACCGACCCGCTGACCGGCCTGCTCAACCGCCGCGGGCTGCAGCAGGCGCTGGATGCGCTGCAGGTGCAGGGCATTCCGTTCGCGATCCTGGCGCTGGACATCGATCGCTTCAAGTCGATCAACGACAGTTACGGGCATGACGTCGGCGACAACGCCATCGTCCACATCGCCGACCAGATGCGCCGCTACTCGCGCGACAGCGACATCCTCTGCCGCGCCGGCGGCGAGGAGTTCCTGCTGCTGCTGCCGGGCATCAGTACTGAATCGGCCCGCCAGGCCGGTGAACGCCTGCGCCAGCACATCGCCGACCATCCGTTCGAACCGGTCGGCACCATCACCGTATCGCTGGGCGTGGCCCACTTCCCCAGCTTCCATGTCGACGCAGAACAGGCGCTGCGGCTGGCCGACAAGGCGCTGTACATGGCCAAGGAACAGGGCCGCAACCGGGTGGTGGTCTACCCGTACGCCGACTGACGCGGAGCCGGGCTGCCCGGCTCCGCAGCGGGTCTCAGCCCTGCGCCAGCGGGGTCAGCAGGCGCAGGCCGCGCTTGGCGCCATCCACCATGTAGACGCCGCCTTCCGGCAGCAGATCGCTGCCGACCTGCTCGACCGGGTCCGCCTCGCGCCACGGGACGGTCTGCCGCGGCCCCGGAATGAAGGCGCGCCAGCGGCCATAGCGTTCCGCCACTGCATTGGGATCATTGTTCAGGGCGAAGTTCACCGGGATGCGAACCGTCCAGCTGTCCCGGGTGCTGTCCTCGCCGGTGGTCGGCGGCTTGAAGGTCCACGTGCGGGCGGTGCTGACACTGGCTCTGGCCAGGATGTCGCGCATCTTGGCCAGGGTCCGCTCAGGTGCGACCACGGCCATGTTCACCTGCTCGGCGGCCACATCGGCCACCGTTCCGTCACGGGCCACCTTGACCAACAGCAGCACCTCACCCTGGCCACCGTTACGGTAGGCCGCTTCCGGGTAGCGCGGCGGCGTCATGTGCAGCTGGGTCACCGAATCGGTGGCCTTCGGATCGTACTCGCTGAAGTCGACACTGGTCATGCTGATTTCATAACCGCCATCGGCCGCAGCCTTGCCGCGCAGGCGAACGCGCAAAGGGGCCCGCGTGGCCACCGCCTGGCCATCACGCAGCGTGGGCTCGAAGCGCCAGCCACCGATGGTGCCTTCCACGAAGGAGGCGATGCTCGGGGCCACCATGGCTTTCTGGTCCAGCACCAGCGAACGGACCGCGCCCTCCGGCGTGACCTCGATATGACCGGACAGCACCATGCTCATTTCCGCAGTCGCACGTACAGCACGTGCGGTCTGCGCAGTTGCATCGCCTGCAAGCAGGGGGGCGCCGGCAGCTACGGCCAGCGCGAGGGCGAGAAACAGTGGGGAACGCATCATTGCCGGATCCTTGGTGATGAACGGCGAGCCTATCCCAGTCCCAGCCGCGATGACAGCCGGTTCACGCCAGCCGGTGTGCGCCCGCGTAGGGCGGCGTGTCCGGATAATCACCCCGGGCGAAGCGTTCCTGCAGGCCCTGCCACCAGCCCGGGTCGAACAGGTGCCGGTAGTGCTCGCGCACGGCTGCCAGCTCCGCAGCAGGCAGGCCCATGAACGGACCGAAGCGCTCGGGAAACACGTCGCGAGGGCCGACATGGAACCACGGCTCGTCGGCCATCGCTTCCTCTGGCGTGCGTGGCTGCGGCCAGGCGCGGAACACGCAGTCGCTGACCAGGCACAGCTCGTCATAGTCATAGAACACGGCCCGGCCGTGCCGTGACACACCGAAGTTCTTTGGCAGCATGTCGCCGGGGAAGATGTTGTTGCGCGCCATGTCGGTGATCGCCTGCGCGTAGTCGAGCACCGCCGCGCGCACCGCCTCGCCGGACTGCTCGCGCAGGTACAGGTTCAAAGGACGGAAACGACGTTGCACATAGCACAGTGCGACTTCGACCTCGTCGCCATCGACACGTACGCTCTGCGCGCACTGCTGCAGCAGCTCTTCCAGCAGGGCCGGCGCGAAGCGCTCGCGCGGGAAACGCAGGTGGCGATAAGGCTGCGCATCAAGCAGGCGGCCGACACGATCGAGATTGAACACCAGCGCGTACTTCTCTTCCACCTGCTGCCGCGACATTGCCTTGGGCCAGGCGAAACGGTCGCGGATCAGCTTGAACACCAATGGATAACTGGGCAGGGTGAACACCGCCATGACCATGCCCGGCGTGCCTTCGGCATGCACCAGCCGTTCCTGCGGATGCTCGTTGAAGTGGCGGAAGAAGGTTCGGTAGCGCTCGGTCTTGCCCTGCTTGGCACGTCCCAGCACCGTGTAGATCTCGTCGATCGGCTTGCCCGGCAGCAGGCTGCGCAGGAACACCACCGCGTCGCCCACCGTACCCAGGTCAGCCTGGAAGTAGCTGCGCGACACGCCAAACAGATGGGCGACATCGCGGCGCCGGGTCAGTACCGCATCGGCACGCAGGCCGCGCGCATCGTTGACCAGGGCAATCACGCATGGCGAAAAGCGATGCTCGCCGAACACGCGGCCAACCAGGTAAGCGCGGCGCTCGCGGTAGAACACCGTGTCGAGCAGTTCGATGCTGCGTACCGGCGTGTCCCCCCAATGGGCGAGGTCGTCCTGCAGGCGCACGGCGATGGCCGCCGCACAGCGCAGCTGGTGCGCATAGGGGATGTCGAAACGGTAGTCGGCCAGCACGCGTTGCAGGGCCTCCACCGGCCGCGTCGGCGAGACCGCGTAGGTATGCCGCGCGACAGGATGGGTGATTGCATCGGAGGGCTCGACGTCGAAAGCAATGAATTCCAGCGCCGGGTCCACGCCGCGGGTAGCGAACAGGCGCCGCGACAGCGTGTTGTAGAAGGTCTTGTACAGCTCGGCGTCGATCAGGCCCTGCAGCAGCCCGCTGTACTGCGCGTGCACCTGCAGCCACAGCGCACGCTCGCCGATCGCGTCACCGGCGAGGCGGCGCAACGCATCCATCTGCTCGGCGATGCACAGGTCGTACAGGGCGATGCGCTCGACCGCATCCTGTCGCGCACCAGCCCAATCGCGCTGCTCGAAGCGCTGCCGCGCCCGCGCGGTGATCGCCGCGAAGCGGGCATGGTACTGCTCGAAACCATCGCGGATGGCACCGGCGATACGCGGCGCCAGTACGGTTGCGATGACAGGCTCTGACATGCACGGCGTACCCGGGGAGGACCGTCTCCACCATACGCTGGCGTGGGGTGGCTTGTGTAGAGTCGAGCCATGCTCGACTGCTTTTGGCCGAAGTCGAGCATGGCTCGACTCTACAGAAGGCAGGGGCAGAAGCAGTCGAGCAAGCTCGACTCTACAACGCGCCGGTGGATCAGATCGCCAGTTCGGCCTCTACGTCCTGCACCTTGCGCCGCGCCAGCGCCAGGTTGGATTTGGTCCGGTCCAGCACGATGTAGAAGAACAGGCCCTTCTTCTTCGCCACCGGGCGCATGATGTGGTACGCCTTGCCCAGCGAGATCAGGATGTCCTCGATGCTGTCGTTGAGGTTCAGCGACGCGGCGGTCTTCATCTTGGCGCGGATCACTTCAGTGTTGCCGGCGGCGGCCACTTCCATGTCCATGCCGGCACCGGCTTCGCCCAGCAGCATGCCGCTTTCGTAGTCGACCAGCGCCACTGCCTGCGCGCCGTCGATGCCCATCAGTGCGTTCAACGATTCATTCAATCCAGCCACGTCGCACCCCTTGTCGATGTTGGTTCGAGCCCCTCGTTCCCCTGCGGCCGGGCTCACGATCCGCCGAGTTCGGCCAGGATCGCCTGGCCACATTCCCTGCTCTGCCACAGCACCTGGCCGATCACGCTGCGCTGGTCGCAGGCCGCCATCAGCAGCAGCGGTGCGCGCCCTTCGGCCTGGATCGCCAGCATCAGCACCTTGCCGCCCGCGGCCTCCAGCATCAGCGTCTGCAGATCGCCCAGCAGCAGTTCGCGGCCAACTGCCGCGGCCAGCGCCAGCATCGCGCTGGTCATCGCCGCCAGCCGCTCACCGCGCCCTTCGGCCCCGGCACTGACCAGGGCGAAGCCATCGACACTGGCCAGCACCACCGTGCGCACGCCTTCCACGCGCTGCTGCAGGTCCTGCAGCAGCGGCTGCAGGCGCTCACGCTGACCGGCATCGGGCAGTACCGCCATCTGCCCGTCAGCCATGCGCCGCCACCAGTGCGTGCGCTTCCATTTCGCTCATCAGTACATCCATCAGCAACAGTCCCTGTTCGCGGTCGCGGGCATCCACCGCCAGCAGCGGCAGTGGTTGGTCGTCAAGGCTGGCACGGGCGGCCCAGTCATCCAGTGCGGCCTGCGGTGCCTGGTCCAGGTGGGTGACCGCCACCACCAGTGCCAAGGATGATGCGAACGGCTGCAGCACCTGCAGGTAGTCCTCCAGCTCGCTGGCCAGCCCGGCACGACGCGCATCCAGCAGCAGCACCGCGCCACGCGCGCCCTGCAGCAGGATCGGCCACAGGAAATCGAAACGCTGCTGGCCGGGTGTTCCGTACAACCGCAGGCGTTCGCCATTGGGCAGGTCGATGTCTGCGTAGTCCAGCGCCACGGTGGTGGACGCCTTGTCGGCGCCAAGGCGATCACTGTTGGCCACATCCGTGTCGACCACCGCGCCAACCGCGATGCTGCGTACGAGGGTCGACTTGCCGCTGCCCATGCCGCCCAGCACCACCACCTTGTGCTCACGCATTGCGTTCGCTCCCGCGCAGGTGCCGCCACAGGCGGGCAAGCAGGCCGTTGTCGGTGCGGGTGCCACCTGTCGCCATCAGCGGCGTCGCCGGTGCAGTCTGCAGCTGCGCGTAGCCGCACAGGTAGGCGGCATGGATGAAATCGCGCACCGCCGCAGCCGGCAAATCAAGCAGCATCACGCACTCGTCAACCGTGCACGCGCGCTTGAGCAGCAGCGAACACAGGCGGAAGCCATCATGGTCGTGGCCCAGTACGCGGAAGTCCGGCCAGCGCAGCAGCTTCACTGAAGCGCCACGCAGGCGTTCGTCCAATGCCTGCCAATGGCGGCTGCGCTGTGCCCACTGCCACAGCAGCGGTCGCAGTGGCTGGCGTGGCCGCTCACCGGCCAGCGCCTGCAGGCGTGCGGGTGTCAGCGCATCCAGTTGCAGGCGTTCGAAGGCATCGGCCAGACGCTCTACCAGCGCCGCAGCCGGTTCCTGCAGCAGCACGGCCTGGTCGTGCTCCAGATCCATCAGCAGCAGAGGCTCGCCCGCATCACTCAACAGTGCCTGCCCCTGTCGCAGCGGCAGCCGCTCGCGCAGCAGGCGGGTGATGGCGTGTGCACCATCGGCCAGACGGATCGGTGCGGGTGCGTGCATGGCCATGGGCTCCGGTGCCAACTGCATGCGGCGCAGCGCGCGGCCGATGGCACCATCGTCAAGTACGTCCTGGTGCCCATCACCGTCACGCAGCTGGCCGCCCAGGTCTTCGATCCAGCACTGCAGTCGCGGACGCTGCTGACGCATGCGCTGGGCCGCGTTGCGCAGCGCCGGCGTATCGCGGATGACCAGCAGATCGCAATCATCCAGGTCCTGGCTGCGGCGGATCTGGCCATCCGGCAGGGCCGATGCCACGCGCAGCCGCTGCAGCAGGGCCTGCTCGCCCTGGATGTCGGTTCCCACTACCAGCACGCGTGCCATCCGTGTTCCCCGTGCGGCCACCTCCCCGGTGGCCTCGCGTCGCCAAGGCTAGGGCATCGCCAGCGGCAGCCGTCGTGATCGACTGCTCAGATCGAGGGCGGTTGCAGGCTGTCTCCTATCCGTTCTGCGACGGCCATCGCGGGCAAGTTTCATGCCCCTTTGACGGCATTCCGACGGCCGACGGATGTCGCGCTTTTCGGCTGGGGTCAGAGCCCTGCGGTGCAGAGGGATCTGACCCCAGAGCCCACCGCGGCCTGCAAAAAAGAAACCCGCGCCGAGGCGCGGGTTCCGGTATCACCACCGAGCGGCGATGGATCAGCCGCGCAGCTGCTCCAGCGCGGCGTTGAAGGTCGCGCTCGGGCGCATCGCCTTGCTGGCCTTGGCCACGTCCGGGCGGTAGTAGCCGCCGATGTCCACGGCCTTGCCCTGCACCGCGATCAGCTCGTCAACGATCTTCTGCTCGTTGTCGGTCAGCGCCTTGGCCAGCGGGGCGAAGCGTGCCTTCAGTGCGGCGTCTTCGTCCTGCGCGGCCAGCGCCTGCGCCCAGTACAGCGCGATGTAGAAGTGGCTGCCGCGGTTGTCGATGCCACCCAGCTTGCGCGACGGCGACTTGTCGTTGTCCAGGAACTGGCCGTTGGCTTCGTCCAGCGCCTTGGCCAGCACGCGGGCTGCGGCGTTGTCGTAGCGGTTGCCCAGGTGTTCCAGCGACGCGGCCAAGGCCAGGAATTCGCCCAGCGAATCCCAGCGCAGGTAGTCCTCTTCAACGAACTGCTGCACGTGCTTCGGGGCCGAACCACCGGCGCCGGTCTCGAACAGGCCGCCACCGGCCATCAGCGGCACGATCGACAGCATCTTGGCGCTGGTGCCCAGCTCCATGATCGGGAACAGGTCGGTCAGGTAGTCGCGCAGCACGTTGCCGGTCACCGAGATGGTGTCCTCGCCCTTGCGGATGCGGTCCAGCGAGAACGCGGTGGCTTCCACCGGCGGCAGGATGCGGATATCCAGGCCGCTGGTGTCGTGGCTCTTCAGGTACTGCTCGACCTTGGCGATGACCTGCGCGTCGTGGGCGCGGGCGGCATCGAGCCAGAACACGGCCGGGGTGCTGCTCAGGCGGGCGCGTTCGACGGCCAGCTTCACCCAGTCCTGGATCGGCGCGTCCTTGGTCTGGCACATGCGCCAGATGTCACCGGCTTCCACGGCGTGCTCGAACACCACGGTGCCGGCATCGTCAGTGACCTTGACCACGCCATCGGCAGCGATCTGGAAGGTCTTGTCGTGCGAGCCGTACTCTTCGGCCTTCTGCGCCATCAGGCCGACGTTCGGCACCGAACCCATGGTGGCCGGGTCGAAGGCGCCGTGCGCCTTGCAGTCGTCGATGACGGCCTGGTACACACCGGCGTAGCAGCGATCCGGAATGACCGCCTTGGTGTCCTGCAGCTTGCCTTCGGCGTTCCACATCTTGCCGGAGTCGCGGATCATCGCCGGCATCGAGGCGTCGACGATCACGTCGCTCGGCACGTGCAGGTTGGTGATGCCCTTGTCCGAGTTGACCATGGCCACGCCCGGACGCTGTGCGTACTCGGCGGCGAGGTCGGCTTCGATCGCAGCGCGGGTGGCTTCCGGCAGCGACGGCAGGCGTGCGGCCAGGTCACCGATGCCGTTGTTGGCATCGAAACCCGCCTGCTTGAGCACGTCGGCGTGCTTGGCCAGCACGTCCTTGTAGAACTCGTTGACCGCCACGCCGAACATGATCGGGTCGGAGACCTTCATCATGGTCGCCTTCAGGTGCAGCGAGAACAGCACGCCCTGGGCCTTGGCATCGGCGATCTGCTCGCCGATGAAGGCGGCCAGTGCCTTGCGGCTCATGACGGCGGCGTCGACGATCTCGCCGGCCTTGACCGCGGTCTTTTCCTTCAGCACGACGGTGCTGCCGTCCTTGCCGTGGAAGGTGATCTTCAGCGAACCGGCGTTGGTCAGGGTGGCCGACTTTTCGCTGCCGTAGAAATCACCGGCAGCCATGTGCGCGACGTGCGACTTCGAATCCGAGGCCCAGGCGCCCATGCGGTGCGGGTGCTTGCGCGCATAGTTCTTCACCGACAGCGGTGCGCGGCGGTCGGAGTTGCCTTCGCGCAGCACCGGGTTCACCGCGCTGCCCTTGACCTTGTCATAGCGCGCCTTGTAGTCGCGCTGCTGGTCGTCAGCCGGGGTTTCCGGGTAATCCGGCAGCGGATAGCCCTGGTCCTGCAGTTCCTTGATGGCCGCCTTCAGCTGAGGCACCGAAGCGGAGATGTTCGGCAGCTTGATGATGTTGGCGTCCGGGGTGGTCGCCAGCTGGCCCAGCTCGGCCAGGTCGTCGCTGACCTTCTGCGCGTCGCTCAGCAGTTCCGGGAACAGCGACAGGATGCGGCCGGACAGCGAGATGTCACGGGTTTCCACCGCGATGCCTGCGGTGGCGGTATAGGCGTCGACGATCGGCAGCAGCGACTGGGTGGCCAGGAACGGTGCTTCGTCGGTCAGCGTGTAGAGGATCTTGGACATGGGGGACTTGGACTCTGTAGCAATGCTCAGGGGAAGGCCGGCGCCAGCGCCGGGCCACGTGCAACCGTGTCACTTCCCCCGCCGCCGTCAGGGTGGGCGCGCGGCGGGGAAACCCCTGCATTGTCGCGTTTTCAGCCGCGCGGGGCAAAGCCGTGCCATACGTGGCGGTACTGGACCGCTGTGTTTCGTCGTTGGCTCGCTTCCGGTCTGGAAGCTGAGGCTTGATGGCTAGTTCGACTTCCCGCTCGTGGAGGAACGCATGAGCCATTCCGACAATCGCGGCCCCCACTCGGCACGCCTTGGACAGGTCAATGTCTGTGAGCGCTTGCTTTGCTGGAAGTTGCAGATGCGCAATCCCCCAACGACGGCGGCCAGGCTGGCGAGTTCATCAGCCGTCGCTGCAGAGCCGCGGATGTGCAGCGAACCGGCGCCAGACGATCCGGGTCGAACGTAGACGTCGTACCGGGTGGAACCTCCTTCCGCCCTTGCATACCCCGACACGACATATCCGCCGTCCGTGAAGCGCAGATCCGGCGTGCTTCCTGACGCAGGCTTTTCGGGGGCATCGCCCTCGTAGATCAAGGCGACTTCCCTACCTTCATACCTGATTCGGTGCAGACCAAAGTCAACGGGTGCCTCGTAGGTCACGGACATGCCTGTCGGCACGCGCAGGCAGGCACCGTACAGAAAGTGGTCGCAGCTGTAGCTCCACAGGCTAGATTCCTGGGCCCACGAGGTGAGCGGGCACAAGAAAGCGAAGAAAACCAAAATGCGTGCAAGCATCTCAACGCTCCCGTTTTTGAACCGCCGAATCGCCTTCCACAATTCCACCGATGGTATGGCTGTCAACCACACCGGGAACCCTATTCATGATTCCGTCGCCACGTGCAGGATTGGGCAGCCCCGTCGTCTTGTCATAAAGATCATCCACACCGCCAAGATGTGACACTTCATGAGGAACAACACCCTTGTCAAATCTATCCAGGACATTGATCTCGCCCTTCTTTCCGCCCAACTCCGCGAAACTCCGTCCGCTGCGGTGGGAGGTTTCCCCGTTGACAAGCTTTATCTCATTACGGGCGGCCCGCGGAGTGCTTCTATCAATGTCAGTGACCTCGACCGTCACGCGCGTCTCCTTCCCGCCAATATCATAGGTTCCTGACATTGACGCCACCTGCTCTTTGAAGGTCGCTATGTTCTTGGGTGTCGCACCATCCCCTGAAAACTTTGTTGGGAAGCTGATTTTCACCGAACCGTCCTTCATCCGCGTAACTACAGGAACTCGGCCGTCCGGATCGACAAAGTTGTAAGGACTGCTATTGGCGTATCGGTACCTGTTGAAGAGGGAAGACTTCCCACCATAGGCAGCGACGGGATCTACACTGAGAAAAGCACCGATTTCGGGAGAATAATATCGTTGCTGCATGTAATTGAGACCTGTCGTGGAATCAAACACATGGCCTGAGTAGCCAGGACCATCTGCAGCGACGATTCCAACGACAGAGCCATAAGGCTCGTATGCGAATCTCTCGACCACCTTCCCGTTTGAGTCCGTAATAGCCACCGGACTCCCAAGTGCATCCGTATGAACATAGGTGACTACTTCACCGTCCGTCGACGCCATTGCCAGCGTGAGAACAATCCAGTTGAGCATCCCATCCCTCCCACGTTTCCATATTCCATTCAGCGTACCCGAGATCCCCCTCGATCGAGTATCGCTCAATAAAAAAGGACGCAGCCTCGCGGCTGCGTCCATCGTGAGCCCTGCCGGGAGAGAGTCGGCAGGACTTACTTGACCTCGAACTCCTGCGGCGTTCCGGCCGCCTTGCCATCGACGGTGACTTCGGCGCGGTACTTGCCGGCCGGCCAGCCCTTTGCATTCTTGAACGTGACGTTGGTGGTTTCCGCGCCACTGGAGTTCAGGGTGGCGTTCTGTTCGCCGGCCACCTGGCCGTCCTGGTAGGTCAGCTTCGCGCCAACGGTGACGTTGTTGGCAGCGCCGTCGGTCTTGACCGAGACGATGACGTCATCCTTCGGTGCGAACAATGCTGTCGTCGCAACCGACTTGTCGGCGGCTGCGGTCTTGCCGACGGTGACGGCCGAGACGCTGACTGCAGCGGCTTCTGCCATCGGCGGCGGTGCGCCGGTCATCGGCGCCGGGGCCGGCTCAGCCGGCGCGGTCGCTGCCGGAGCGGCATTGCTGTCGGTCGACTCTTCCTTCTTCTTGCAACCGACCAGGGCAACGCTGCCCAGCAGGGCGGCGATCAGGGCGGTCTGGAGCGGGGTGGTCTTGATCATTCGGGGTTCCTCCCAGGGATTGTCGGACGGCGTTCGATCGCCGGCTTACTTCGGCGGCAGTTTCAGGGTCTGGCCCGGGAAGATCTTGTCCGGGTCATCAAGCACATCGCGGTTGGCTTCGAAGATCTTCTTCCAGGCGTTGGCATCGCCCAGGTGCTGCTTGGCGATCTTAGACAGCGAGTCACCCTTCTGCACGGTGTAGGTGCCGCCGCTCACAACGTCGGCGGTGCTGTCCACCGAAGCGCTCACGCCGGAGAAGTCCGCCTTCGGCACCTGTTCGGCGGTACTGTCGACGCTGGCACTGACGCCGGAGAAATCGGCTTTCTTCTCGGTACTCATCCACAACTCCCGTCTGCATGACTACGTGGTTCGCACGGTGCCATGGCGGTTGTTAAATGGGGATGGTGCAGATGTGAAGCCACCCCCGGGGGCGGCTGAACAATCGGGAGAGCCGGTGCCCGGTAGTGCCGGCCGCTCGCCGGCTTGCCCTGGCCCGGGACGCGGGTTCCTTGCGGTTGCCGGTCAGCGGCCGGCACTACCCGTAACCGCCTGCGGCGGTTATTGCCGCAGTTCGCGGTAGGTCGCGGCCGGGGCGGCGATGCCAGGGCTGGCGCGCCAGGGGTTGATGTCCAGGCCACCGCGGCGGGTATAGCGGGCCTCCACTTCCAGCCACTGCGGCTGGCAGCGGGCGGACACTTCGCTGAAGATCCGCTCAACGCACTGCTCGTGGAACTCGGCGTGCTCGCGGTAGCTGACCAGGTAGCGCAGCAGGCCCGCGCGGTCGATCTTCGGCCCACGGTAACGCAGGCTGACCGTTGCCCAGTCCGGCTGGCCGGTGACCGGGCAGTTGGACTTCAGCAGCGACGAGACCAGGGTCTCCTCCACCACCTCGCCCGCGTCGGCAGTCAGAAAGTCCGCCTGCGGCGGGCCGTAGCAGTCGATCTCCACGTCCAGCCCGTCGATGGATTCACCGAGCGGCGTCTCACGCAGGCCCGGCAGGCCGAACTCGATCTGGACCGGCGCACCGACGCAGGCAGACAGGTCGTCGACGATGCGCGCGCGCAGTGCCTCGGCGCTGTCGATACGGGTGCTGTTGAGGGAATTCAGGTACAGCTTGAACGACTTCGATTCGATCAGCCGCGGCGAGGTGCACGGCACCTGCACGGTGGCGACGGCGACCTGCGGCTTGCCACGCGTGTCGAGCCAGCTCAGCTCGAAGGCATGCCAGCGGTCATGGCCGACGAACGGCAGCGCGGCGTCGTCGAGGCCGATCTCGGCGCGGGCGCCGCTGCGGGGGATGGGAAACAGCAGGCCGGGATCGTACTGCGACGGGTAACTGACCTCGCGACCGAGGCTGGAATCCTGTGGGGTGTTCATGGGGGCATTGTATCGCGCGGAGGGCGGGCCTTCGGCCGGGCCGGCCAACGGCGGAGCCCCTCCGTGGTGGGGTGTTGGGTCGTCGAAAGCCTGGATTCCCGGGAGTGGGCCGGGCGGATGGGGCTGGCGGGGACGCCGTGAATCCGTCCCTGGAGGCTTAGCCGCGCCTTCCATGGCGCGGATACCCCGCCAGCCCCACCCGCCCGGCCCCCGGACACATTTCTGCCGCCGATCCACCACGGGAAAGATCAGAAAATCAAAATCAAAATCCGATCCTTCGGACATTTTCGATGTCTGCCATCCACGCATGGCGTGGATCTACCGGCAAGCCACGGGATCGGGTCTGGAGGAAAGCCCCCTGAGTCAGGGGGCGGCCGCGAAGCGGCGGGGGTCTGGAAGCTGGTAAGGGGGGCCCACGGTTCGCGCAGCGAACTGTGGGAGCGACAGCGCGCATGCGATGTCGCGTACCCAGGGCTGCAAGCCCTGCCGGAAACCCTCACCCCGCCGGGGTGCCGACGCCGTGCAGGTAATCCAGACTCACCTGCAGCAGCGCACGCAGTCCCACATCCAGCGCCTTCTCATCCAGCAGGAACTTCGGCGAATGATTCGCCGGTGCCGTCGCCGGGTCGATGCCCACGCTGGTCGAACCGACGAAGAAGAACATCCCCGGCACTTCCTTCGCGTACAGCGAGAAATCCTCCGCACCCATCTGCAGCGGTGGCTCGTACACGTTGTCCTTGCCCACCACCGCCTGCAGGCTCGGCAGCATCTTCGCGGTCAGCGCCGGGTCGTTCACCGTGGCCGGATTGCCCTCTGACTCGTAGATGTCCGTCACCGCCTTGGCACCGTGCGCGGCGGCGGTGTGCTCGGCCACATTGCGCAGGTCGGCGAAGATCTGCTGCCGCATGCCTTCGTCGAAGGTACGGATGGTGCCGACCATTTCCACTTCATCGGGAATGATGTTGTAGCGGATGCCACCGTTGATCGCGCCGAAGGTCAGCACCGCCGGCTGCTTGGACAGGTTCGCGCGGCGGCTGACGATGGTCTGCGCGGTGCCGACCAGGTCAGCGGTGGCCACGATCGGATCAACACCGTTCCACGGCGCCGAGCCATGCGTCTGGCGACCGATCACCTTGATCCCGAAACGATCCGAGGCGGCCATCAGCGGGCCACCGCGCACCGCGATCTGCCCAGCCTGCACGCTGGAGAACACATGCAGGCCAAACACGGCTTCCGGCTTGAAGTCGGCGAACAGGCCTTCCTTCAGCATCAGGGCAGCCCCCCCCTCTTCCGGCGGCGGTGCCCCCTCTTCGGCCGGCTGGAAGATCAGCATCACCTGGCCCGGCAGATCCTTCTTCATCGACACCAGTGCCTCGGCCACGCCGAGCAGGGTGGCGGTGTGCGCGTCATGGCCGCAGGCATGCATCACGCCCACGGTCTGCCCGCGGTACTGGTCGGTGGCTTTCGAGGCGAACGGCAGGCCGGTCTGTTCGGTCACCGGCAGCGCGTCCATGTCCGCGCGCAGGGCGATCTTCGGCCCGGGCTTGCCGCCTTCGATGATCGCCACCACGCCGTGGTGGGCGATGCCGGTCTTCGGCTTCAGGCCCATCGCACGCAGGCGCTTGGCGACCTCGGCCGAGGTGCGCACCTCACGGTTGGACAGTTCCGGGTGCTGGTGGAAATCGCGCCGCCATTCCACCACCTTGGCCTGCAGCCGCTGGGCAGCAGCGGTCACCTCCGGGCGCTGCCCGTCCTGGGCGTGGGCAAGAGCCGGCAAGGCCAGCAGCAGGGCGGACAGCAGCAACGAACGGCGCATCACGATCTCCACGGCAGGGGGTTCCAGCTGAATGTAGGGCAACACCGCCGCTACGGGAACCTCCGCGGCCGGATCCGGTCTTAGCGCCCGTCCCATCCGTCATGCAGGAAACGTGATGTGGCGCAGGTATGCTTTGCGCATTGCCAACCGGGGCCGTGCCCCGTCCAGCCCTCTTGGAGTCCTTGAATGTCACGTGTTTGGAAGATCGTGCTGCTGGTCGTGGCGGTACTGGTGCTGGCCGTGGTCGGCCTGCGCGTACTCGGCGGGGGCAAGGACAAGGCCGGTGGCCCGGCGGCAGCTGCGCGCCAGGGCGGTGAAGACCCCGATGCCGGCCCGGTGCCGGTGACCGTGGTGGATGCGGCACGCCAGGACGTGCCGGTCTATGCCAGCGCGCTGGGTACGGTGACCGCAATGAACACCGTCACCGTCAGCCCGCAGGTTGGCGGCCAGCTGATGAGCCTGAATTTCCGCGAAGGCCAGGAAGTGAAGAAGGGCGATGTGCTGGCGGTGATCGACCCGCGCACCGCCCAGGCCAGCTATGACCAGGCCGTGGCCTCCAAGCGCCAGAACGAGGCGCTGCTGGCCACCGCGCGTTCCAACTACCAGCGCTCGAACGCGCCGGAGTATCGCCAGTTCGTCGCCAAGACCGATCTGGATACACAGCGAAACCAAGTGGCACAGTACGAAAGCGCAGTCGCGGCGAACGAGGCCAGCATGCGCTCGGCGCAGGTGCAGCTGCAGTACACCAAGGTCACCGCGCCGATCACCGGCATCGCCGGCATCCGCGCGGTCGACGCCGGCAACGTGGTCAACGCCGGCACCGCGCTGGTCACGCTGACCCAGATCCATCCGATCCACGTGCTGTTCAACCTGCCCGAGCGCCAGCTCGGCGATGTGCGCCAGGCGCAAGCCGCCGGTGCGGTACCCGTCGCGGCACTGGACCGCGCCGATTCGCACGTGCTGTCCGGCGACGGCAAGCTTGACGTGGTCGACAACCTGATCAGTGCCGACAGCGGCACGTTCAAGGCGCGCGCGATCTTCGACAACACCGACAACGGCCTGTGGCCGGGCCAGTTCGTCAACGTACGCATGCAGCTGCGCACGATTGCCGGTGGCGTGGTCATCCCGACCCAGGCCGTGCTGCGTGGCCCGGACGGCGAGTACGTCTATGTGGTGCAGGGCGACAACACGGTGAAGATGCAGACCGTGCGCAGCGGCGTGGAAGTGGGTGACAGCCAGGTGCAGATCGCCGAGGGCCTGAAGGGCGGCGAGCGGGTGGTCAGTGAAGGCCAGTTCCGCTTGAAGCCGGGCAGCAAGGTCACCGCGCTGAAGCCGGGCGAAACCCCGGCGGTGCCGACCGAAGCCGAGCTGAAGGCCGCCGAGCAGAAGAACGGCAGCGGTGGCCGTCGTGGCGGCGGCCCGCGCTGAGCGCAGGCTACCGACCTCCCTCGCGCCGGCAAGCCTGCCGGCGCCGACATTGAAGTGCCAGCAAGGATCAGTCCGTGGGCTTTTCGACGATCTTCATACGCCGCCCCATCGCCACCTCGCTGCTGATGGCGGGCCTGTTGCTGCTGGGCATCCTCGGTTACCGCAAGCTGCCGGTGTCGGCGCTGCCGGAAATCGATGCGCCCAGCCTGGTGGTCACCACCCAGTACCCCGGCGCCAACGCCACCACCATGGCCTCGCTGGTCACCACGCCGCTGGAGCGCCAGTTCGGGCAGATCTCCGGGCTGGAGCTGATGACCTCCGACTCGTCTGCCGGGTTGTCCACGATCATCCTGCAGTTCTCGATGGACCGGAACATCGACATTGCCGCGCAGGACGTGCAGGCGGCGATCCGCCAGGCCACGCTGCCCTCGTCGCTGCCCTACCAGCCGGTCTACAACCGGGTGAATCCGGCCGACGCGGCCATCGTCACCCTGAAACTGACCTCTGACACGCGCCCGCTGCGCGACGTCAACAACTACGCCGACTCGATCCTGGCCCAGCGACTGTCGCAGGTGCAGGGCGTGGGCCTGGTCTCGATCGCCGGCAACGTGCGCCCGGCCGTGCGCATCCAGGTCAATCCGGCCCAGCTGTCGAACATGGGCCTGACCCTGGAGCAGCTGCGCAGCGCGCTGACCCAGGCCAACGTCAACGCGCCGAAGGGTTCGCTGAACGGCAAGACGCAGTCCTACAGCATCGGTACCAACGACCAGCTCACCAATGCCGCCGAGTACCGCGACACCATCATCAGCTACAAGAACGGACGTCCCGTGCGTTTGTCCGACGTGGCCGAAGTGGTTGATGGCGTGGAGAACGACCAGCTGGCCGCCTGGGCCGATGGCAAGCCGGCGGTGCTGCTGGAAGTGCGCCGCCAGCCCGGCGCCAACATCGTGCAGACCGTCGAGCGCATCCGCGCGATCCTGCCGCAGCTGCAGGGCGTGCTGCCAGCCGACGTGCACCTGGAGATCTTCAACGACCGTACGGAGACCATCCGCGCCTCGGTGCATGAGGTGCAGTTCACCCTGATCCTGACCATCGGCCTGGTGGTGGCGGTGATCTTCGTGTTCCTGCGCCGCCTGTGGGCCACGATCATTCCCTCGGTGGCGGTGCCGTTGTCGCTGGCCGGCACCTTCGCGGTGATGGCCTTTGCCGGCATGTCGCTGGACAACCTCTCGCTGATGGCGCTGGTGGTGGCCACCGGCTTCGTGGTCGACGATGCGATCGTGATGATCGAGAACATCGTGCGTTACATCGAGCAGGGCAAGAGTGGCAAGGAAGCGGCCGAAATCGGTGCGCGCCAGATCGGCTTCACCGTGCTGTCGCTGACCGTTTCGCTGGTGGCGGTGTTCCTGCCGCTGCTGCTGATGCCCGGCGTCACCGGCCGCCTGTTCCACGAGTTCGCGTGGGTGCTGAGCATCGCCGTCGTGCTGTCGATGCTGATCTCGCTGACGCTGACCCCGATGATGTGCGCCTACCTGCTCAAGCCCGACGCCTTGCCCGAAGGCGAGGACGCACATGAGCGTGCGGCGGCGGCCGGCAAGCAGAACCTGTGGACGCGCACCGTCGGCCTGTACGAGCGCAGTCTGGACTGGGTGCTGGACCACCAGCGCCTGACCCTGGCCGTGGCCGGCGGCGCACTGGTGCTGACCGTGCTGCTGTACGTGCTGATTCCCAAGGGCCTGCTGCCCGAACAGGACACCGGCCTGATCACCGGCGTGGTCCAGGCTGACCAGAACATCGCCTTCCCGCAGATGGAGCAGCGCACCAAGCAGGTGGCCGAAGCGCTGCGCCAGGACCCGGACGTGACCGGCGTGTCAGCCTTCATCGGCGCGGGCAGCATGAACCCCACGCTCAACCAGGGCCAGCTGTCGATCGTGCTGAAGGAACGCGGCGAGCGCGACGGCCTGGACAAGATCCTGCCGCGCCTGCAGAAGGCCGTCGCCGGTATTCCGGGCGTGGCCCTATACCTGAAGCCGGTCCAGGACGTGACGCTGGATACCCGCGTGGCCGCCACCGAGTACCAGTACTCGCTGTCGGACGTCGATCCGGCGACCGTGGCCACCCAGGCCACACGCCTGACCGAAGCGCTGCGCAAGCGCCCGGAACTGGCCGACGTCGACAACAACCTGTCCAACCAGGGCCGCGCGCTTGAACTGAACATCGACCGCGACAAGGCCAGCGTGCTGGGCGTGCCGATGCAGACCATCGACGACACCCTCTACGATGCGTTCGGCCAGCGCCAGATCTCGACCATCTTCACCGAACTCAACCAGTATCGGGTTGTGCTGGAAGTGGCGCCGGAGTTCCGCACCAGCACCGCGCTGATGGAACAGCTGGCCGTTGCCTCCAATGGTGCCGGTGCACTGACCGGCACCAATGCCACCAGTTTCGGCCAGGTCACCTCGTCGAACTCATCGACGGCTACCGGCATCGGCGCGCAGAACACCGGCATCACCGTCGGCGCGGGCAGCATCATTCCGCTGTCGGCACTGGCCGAAGGCAAGGTCAGCAGTGCACCGCTGGTGGTCAGCCACCAGCAGCAGCTGCCGGCAGTGACGGTCTCGTTCAACGTGGCGCCGGGCTATTCGCTGTCCGAAGCGGTGCGGGCGATCCAGGAGACCAAGGACAGCCTGGACATGCCCACCCACCTGCATGCCGAATTCATCGGCAAGGCCGCCGAGTTCACCGGCAGCCAGACCGATGTGGTGTGGCTGCTGCTAGCCTCGCTGGTGGTGATCTACATCGTGCTGGGCGTGCTCTACGAGAGCTACATCCACCCGATCACGATCATCTCCACGCTGCCGCCGGCCGGTGTCGGCGCGCTGCTGGCACTGATGCTGTGCGGGCTGAGCCTGTCGGTGGATGGCATCGTCGGCATCGTGCTGCTGATCGGCATCGTCAAGAAGAACGGCATCATGATGGTGGACTTCGCGATCGAGGCGCGCCGCGCCGGCGCCAACGCGCATGAAGCGATCCGCCGCGCCTGTCTGCTGCGCTTCCGCCCGATCATGATGACCACCGCCGCGGCCATGCTCGGCGCGCTGCCGTTGGCACTGGGCACCGGCATCGGTTCGGAACTGCGCCGCCCGCTGGGCATCGCCATCGTCGGCGGCCTGCTGCTGTCGCAGCTGGTGACCCTGTACACCACGCCGGTGATCTACCTGTATATGGAGCGCTTCTCCGAATGGCTGGCCCGCCGCCGCGAGCAGCGCGCACTGCGCGACGGTTCGCTGCAGGAGCCGCAGGCATGATCCACGCCCCGCTGCCGCGGGGGGCCGCACGATGAACCTGTCCGGCCCCTTCATCCGCCGCCCGATCGGCACCGCGCTGCTGGCCATCGGCCTGTTCATGGTCGGCCTGATCTGCTACCTGCGGCTGGGCGTGTCGGCGCTGCCGAACATCGAGATCCCGGTGATCTTCGTGCACGCCAGCCAGTCCGGTGCCGACGCAGCGACCATGGCCTCGACGGTCACCGCGCCACTGGAACGCCACCTCGGCCAGCTGCCGGGCATCGACCGCATGCGCTCGTCGAGCTCGGAAGGCAGCTCGCTGGTGTTCATGATCTTCCAGAGCGGCCACAACATCGATTCGGCGGCACTGGATGTACAGACCGCGATCAATTCGGCGCAGGCCGACCTGCCCTCGGGCATGGGCTCGCCGATGTACCAGAAGGCGAACCCGAACGATGACCCGGTGATCGCCATCGCGCTGACTTCGCAGACGCAGTCGGCCGACGAGCTGTACAACGTCGCCGATTCGCTGCTGGCGCAGCGCATCCGCCAGATCAGCGGTGTTGCTTCGGTCGACATCGCCGGTGCCTCGACGCCGGCGGTACGCGTGGACGTCAACCTGCGCCTGATGAACGCACTCGGCCTGACCGCCGACGACCTGCGCAACGCCGTGCGCGCGGCCAACGTGACCTCGCCCACCGGCTTCCTCAGCGATGGCAACACCACCACCGCGATCATCGCCAACGATTCGGTGGCACGCGCCGCCGACTTCGCCGACCTGGTGGTCAAGACCCAGGGCGATGGCCGGGTGATCCGGCTGAAGGACATCGCCAACGTCTACGACGGCCAGCAGGATGCCTACCAGGCCGCGTGGTTCGACCACAAGCCGGCGGTGGTGATGTACGTGTTCACCCGCGCCGGCGCCAACATCGTGGAGACCGTGGACCGGGTCAAGGCACAGATCCCCGCGCTGCGCGACTACCTGCAGCCGGGCACCACGATGACGCCGTACTTCGACCGTACGCCGACCATCCGCTCGTCGCTGCATGAAGTGCAGATCACTCTGCTGATCAGCCTGGCGATGGTGGTGCTGACCATGGCGCTGTTCCTGCGCCGGCTGGCACCCACGCTGATCGCCGCAGTGACCGTGCCGCTGTCGCTGGCCGGTGCCGCGCTGGTGATGTACGTGATGGGTTTCACCCTGAACAACCTGAGCCTGCTGGCGCTGGTGATCGCGATCGGCTTCGTGGTCGACGATGCGATCGTGGTGATCGAGAACATCATGCGCCACCTCGACGAAGGCATGCCGCGGATGCAGGCAGCGCTGACCGGCGCGCGCGAGATCGGCTTCACCATCGTCTCGATCACCGCCTCGCTGGTGGCGGTGTTCATCCCGCTGCTGTTCGCCAGCGGCATGATGGGCGCGTTCTTCCGCGAGTTCACCGTCACCCTGGTGGCGGCCATCGTGGTCTCGATGATCGTCTCGCTGACCCTGACCCCGGCACTGTGCAGCCGCTTCCTCAGCTCCCACGACCACAGCGCGCCGCCGTCGCGCTTCGGCCGCTGGCTGGATGCCGGCCACGAGCGCATGCTGCGCATCTACACCGTGTTCCTGGATTTCTCGCTGCGCCATGCGCTGCTGCTGTCGCTGACGCCGCTGCTGCTGATCGGTGCCACCGTCTTCCTGTTCGGCGCGGTGAAGAAGGGCGCGTTCCCGCCGCAGGACACCGGCCTGATCTGGGGCCGCGCCAACTCCAGCGCCACCGTATCCTTCGAGGACATGGTCGCCCGCCAGCGCCGCATCACCGACATGCTGATGGCCGACCCGGCGGTGAAGACCGTGGGTGTGCGCCTGGGCAGCGGTCGCCAGGGCTCCAGCGCACAGTTCAACGTCGAGCTGAAATCACGCAAGGAAGGCCGCCGCGAAACCACCGCACATGCCCTGGCGCGACTGAGCGCCAAGGCCGACCGCTACCCCGACCTGCAGCTGCGCCTGCGCGCGATCCAGGACCTGCCCAGCAACGATGGCGGTGGCTCCAGCCAGGGCGCGCAGTACCGCATCTCGCTGCAGGGCAATGACCTGGCGTCACTGCAGGAATGGCTGCCCAAGCTGCAGGCGGAGCTGAAGAAGAACCCGAAGCTGCGCGACGTCGGCACCGATGTGGACAATGCCGGGCTGCGCCAGAACATCGAGATCGACCGTGCCAAGGCCGCCCGCCTGGGTGTTTCGGTGGGCGCCATCGACGGCGCCCTGTACGGTGCGTTCGGCCAGCGCCAGATCTCGACCATCTATTCGGACATCAACCAGTACAGCGTGGTGGTCAACGCCCTGCCCTCGCAGACCGCTACTCCGGCGGCGCTGGACGAGGTGCATGTGCGTGCGCGCAACGGCGACATGGTGCCGCTCACGGCGGTGGCCAAGCAGGTGCCGGGGCTGGCGCCTTCGCAGATCACCCATGAGAACCAGTACACGACGATGGACCTCAGCTACAACCTGGCGCCGAACGTGAGCATGGGCGAGGCCAAGGCGATCATCGACGCGACCGTGGCCGGCATGCGCATGCCCGGCGACATCCGCCTGGCTGATGACGCCGGCTTCGGCTTCAACTCCGACCCCAGCGACATGCTGATCCTGGTGTTTGCCGCGATCCTGACCGTGTACCTGGTGCTGGGCATGCTGTACGAGAGCCTGATCCACCCGGTCACCATCCTGTCCACGCTGCCGGCGGCGGGCGTGGGTGCGCTGCTGGCGTTGTTCGGCACCAATACCGAACTGTCGGTGATCTCGATGATCGCGCTGGTGCTGCTGATCGGCATCGTCAAGAAGAACGCGATCATGATGATCGACTTCGCGCTGGTGGCGCAGCGCGAACATGGGCTGGCACCGCGCGAAGCGGCACGCGAGGCCAGCATCGTGCGCTTCCGCCCGATCATGATGACCACGATGGTGGCGATCCTGGCTGCTGTGCCGCTGGCGATCGGCCTCGGCGAAGGGTCCGAGCTGCGGCGTCCGCTGGGTATCGCGATGATCGGCGGCCTGCTGTTCTCGCAGAGCCTGACCCTGCTCAGCACGCCGGCGCTGTACGTGATCTTCTCCTGCCTGGCCGAGCGCTGGCGCGCACGTCGCGCACGCAGGCGCGAAGCGAAGCTGCTCAAGCGCGCGCAACGGGCGTAGAAGGGCCCATCCACGCAGGGCGTGGATCTACTGGTAGCGCCGGGCGCTGGCCGGCGTTCTCCGTACAGCCAATCTGCCGGCCAGCGGCCGGCACTACCGTTGGAGCGGATGGTGGGTGCGGACCGTTGGTCCGCATACCTCCGGGTTTGACTCACGGTAACGAAAAGAGAACAATTCTCATCCAGCCATGGTCCTGCGCCCCTTCGCGGCGCCCCGCTGCCATCTCCGGCCAGCCTGCGTGATCCCAGCCACTGCCCCTTCCCCCACCCGTGGGCGGATGGCCTGTGGCCGTCCGTCGAGGACCACCATCGATGCTGCCTTCCCGTTCTCCCCGCCTGGCCCTGCTGGCCGTCGCCCTGTCAGCCGCCTGCGCTGCCCATGCCGAAGCGCCGGCCGTCAGCCGTAACGCCACCGATCTGGATGCGGTGAAGGTCACCGCCGAACGCACCCATACCGACGCTGGCGCACTGGGCGACCGCGCCCTGCGCGACACTCCGTTCGCGATCACCGCTGTTGGCCGCGAGCAGATCGAGCAGCGCCAGGTGGTCTCGCTGGGCGAAGCCTTCCTGCTCGACCCTTCGGTCAGCACCCAGGTCAGCGCCTATGCCAGTGGCTGGAGCTCGCCCATCCGCAACCGCGGTCTGGAGCTGAACTACGACAGCTACCGGGTCAATGGCCTGCAGGTCTCTTCCTGGGGCACCGAATGGCCGCTGGAAGTGATGGAACAGGTCGATCTGCTGAAAGGCCCGGGCGGATTCCTGTATGGCTTCGGCACCCCCGGCGGCATCGTCAACTACATCACCAAGAAGCCGACGGACACGCCCACCTTCTCCGCCCAGCTGGGCTGGCGCGAACAGGGCATCGTCAGCGGCGGCGTCGACGTTGGCGGCCGCTTCGGCAACGAGCAGATGTTCGGCTACCGCTTCAACGCCTTCCAGGAAAAAGGCGAGACCTTCAATGGCGGACACGTCGATCGCAAGGTGGGCGCACTGTCGCTGGACGCGCGCCTGAGCGATGCGCTCACCTGGACCTTCGACGGTTTGTTCCAGTCGCGCGAACTGCGCGAGGAATCGCCGCAGTACTACTTCCGTGGCCTGACCTCGTTGCCGCGGCCGATCGCCGGAGATACCGACAACAGCGTGCCCGGCACCTACTACGACACACGCTCCAGCCTCCTGTCGACCGGCTTGAACTGGCAGATCAACAGCGACTGGAAAGCCAGCCTGAGTTACGGCGTCACCACCTCGTGGAATGACGTCAACAAGATCTTCGCCTACATCGACGATCTCAACGGCGACTACGACGTCAACGTCTACGAACTGGGTGGCAAGAGCGAGTGGAAGCTGGCCCAGGCGATGCTGCAGGGCAGCTTCCGCACCGGCCCCCTTCAGCATCAGGTGGTGGCGGGCATCAGCCACCAGACCGGACTGGGGTGGGACCGCCCCTACGAGTGGAACCTGATTGGCCGCGCCAACCTGTACCAGCGCCATACCATCCGCCACGACGCCGTTGGTTCGCGGGTGATGACCCGCGGCGACGAGACGGTGCAGCAGGCGGTGTTCGCAAGCGATACGGTGAACCTCGGCAGCGGCTGGTCGGTGCTGGCGGGCTGGCGCTACAACGACTTCGAAACCAGGGGGCGGTACCACACCTACCCGGTCACCCCGACCTACGCCGTGATGTTCAAGCCCAGCGAGGCGGTCACCCTCTACGCCAGCTACATCGAGTCGCTCGAAGCGGGCAGCCGCGTAGGCAACAGCTACATCAACGCCGGTGACGTGCTCGATCCCACCATCAGCAAGCAGTACGAGATCGGGGCCAAGGTCGAAGCGGCGCGTTGGAATGCGAACGTGGCCGCGTTCCGGCTGGAACGTGGTGCCAACATCGATGAGCTCACGCCGGCCGGCAAGCGCCTGGTGCAGGACGGCATCACGCTGTACGAAGGCATTGAAGCCAGTGCCGACCTGCACCTCAACGATGCACTGACCGTCGGCGGCGGCGTCACCTGGCTGGATCCGACCTACGACAAGCTGTCCCCGGGCAGCGCCGCACAGGAAGGCAACCGCACCGCCGGTGCTGCGCGCTGGAGCGGGGTACTGCACGCCACCTACCAGCTGCCGTGGGTAGACGGCTTGGAAACCTACGCCGCCGTGCGCTACTACGGCGATGTCTGGTACGACGCCGACAACACCCTGAAGCTGCCTGACTACACGCTGGTGAATGCAGGCATCGGCTATCGCCTGCTGGCGTCCGGCCATTCGGTGACCCTGCGTGCCAGCGTCGAGAACCTGGCCAACCGGAAGTACTGGTCCAACGCCGGCGCCGGCCTGCCGCGCACGTTCGCGGTGAGCGTGCGCTGGGAGATGTAAGGTGCCGGTCCCCGCCGTCCATGCGGACGACGGGCCCGCACATGGACGGTGGGTGCGGACCGTTGGTCCGCACTCCATATTTCACCCCGCACCCGCAATAATGGTGGGAGACCCTTCCACCGAGCCTGCATGCCCGCCCGCGAATCCCGCCTCAGCCGCCTGTGGGCCCACGAAAAGGCCAGTTATGGCCTTCGGGTGTTCATCGCCCTGACCGCAGCGCTTGCCGTGTGCTGGCAACTGGACGCGCTCACTGCCCTGCCCGGCGTGTTCCTCGGCATCATCGCCAGCGCCATCGCCGAGACCGATGACAACTGGTGGGGCCGTACCAAGGCGGTACTGCTGTCGCTGCTGTGCTTCTGCCTCGCCGCCGCCTCGGTGATCTGGCTGTTCCCCTGGCCGTGGATCTTCATCGGCGCGCTGGCGCTGTCCACCTTCGGGTTGACCCTGCTGGGTGCGCTCGGCGAGCGCTACGCGTCCATCGCCCAGGCCACGGTAACGCTTGCGATCTACACCATGATCGGGCTGGAGCAGCATGGCGCCAGCGACCTGCACAGCGCGCTGGACGCGGTCAGCCACCTGCTGGCCGGTGCGGTCTGGTACGGCCTGCTGTCGATCCTGTGGACCGCACTGTTCGCCAACCGTCCGGTACGCGAACGCGTGGCGCGACTGTACGTTGAACTGGGCCGCTACCTGCAGTTGAAGGCAACACTGTTCGAGCCGGTGCGCGAGGCCGACCTGCAGCGTCGCCAGCTGGACCTGGCCGAACAGAACCGGCGCGTGGTTGGTGCATTGAATGAAGCCAAGACCGCGATCCTGGCCCGCTTCGGCCGTTCCGGGCGGCCCGGCGTGAACTCCGGCCTGTACCTGCGCCTCTATTACGTGGCACAGGATTTCCACGAGCGCGCCAGCTCCTCGCACTACCCCTACGGTGCGCTGGTCGATGCCTTCTTCCACAGCGATGTGCTGTACCGCTGCCAGCGCCTGCTCGACCTGCAGGGGCAGGCCTGCGCACGGCTGGGCGAGGCGATCCGCCTGCGCCGTCCGTTCGTGTATGGCGAAAGCAACCAGCAGGCCGGGCGCGACCTGGCCGATGCGCTGGCCTATCTGCGCGACCAGCAGCGGCCGCAGTGGCAGCGACTGCTTGGCTCGCTGGATCTGCTGGTGCACAACCTGCGCAGCATCGAGCGCCGCCTGCTGGATGCCGAGCGCTCCGAGGCCAGCCTGGACAACGTCGATACCCGCCTGCGCGACAGCAACCCGCACACCCTGCGCGAGATGGGCGTGCGCGTGCGCCAGCAGCTCACGCCCGGCTCGGTCCTGTTCCGCCACGGCCTGCGCATGGCATTGGCCCTGATCGCCGGCTTCGCGGCAATCCGCTTGTTCAATGCACAGAACGGCTCGTGGGTGCTGCTGACCATCGTGTTCGTGTGCCGCCCCAACTTCGGCGCGACCCGCCAGCGCCTTGCACAACGCATCGTCGGCACCGTGGCCGGCCTGGTGCTGACCTGGGCACTGCTGCAGCTGTTCCCACAGCTGCACGTACAGCTGCTGATCGCGCTGCTGTCGGCGCTGCTGTTCTTCTTCACCCGCACCGACCGCTATCTGGTGGCCTCGGCGGCGATTACGGTGATGGCACTGACCTGCTTCAACCTGATCGGCGACGGCTTCGTGCTGATCGTGCCCCGCATGGTCGATACGCTGCTGGGTTGTGCAATCGCGGCGGCGGCCGCGTTCCTGATCCTGCCCGACTGGCAGGGCCGGCAGCTGCACCTTGTGCTGGCGCGCGTGCTGGACACCGCCGCGCGCTACCTGGATTCGGTACTGGGCCAGTACCGCAGCGGCATGCGTGACGATCTGGCCTACCGCATCGCCCGCCGCGACATGCACAACGCCGACGCCGCGCTATCCACCGCGTTGTCGAACATGCTGCGTGAGCCCGGCCATGTGCGCCGCAATCTGGATGCCGGCTTCCACTTCCTGGCGCTGTCCAACACACTGCTCGGGCACCTGTCGGCCCTGGGTGCGCACCGCGACCAGGTGGACAGCTACGCCGGCGATCCGCTGGCGCTGGCGGCCGGTGAGCGCGTGCGCAAGGCGCTGCAGCAGCTGGCGACGGCCCTGAGCGCTCGGCAACCGGTCGCGGAAGAAGACAATGATGCCGACCGCGCGGTGGCCGCCGAACTGGAACAGATCGACGAGGCGATGCCGCCGAAGTTGCAGCTGATCCGCACGCAGATGGCGCTGGTGCTGCGGATGCTGCCGAAGGTGCGGGCGGCGGCGAATAAAGCGGTGCGCAGCCTGACCTGATCCCTCATCGCTGGTCGGACATTCCATCCACGCATGGCGTGGATCTACTGCATCGCGTGCAACCGTGCGTTGCGTATGGCGATGCACCCCGATCACGTTCCCGCGCGGATACTGGGTGATCCCCTGCCCCGGATTCCTCCATGAAGATCGAACTCACCGGCCGTACCGCGCTGGTCACCGCCTCCACCGCCGGCATCGGCCTGGCGATTGCCCAGGGCCTGGCCAACGCGGGCGCGCGGATCATTCTCAACGGCCGCAGCACCGACAGCGTCGAACGCGCCCGCCAGCGCCTGCTCGCCGCCGTTCCGGGTGCCGACGTGCTCGGCGTGGCCGCCGACCTCTCCGATGCGGCCGGCGTCGACACGCTGCTGGCAGGCCTGCCCAAGGTCGACATCCTGGTCAACAACGCCGGCATTTTCGGCCCCGAGGACTTCTTCGAGACCGAAGACGCGACCTGGGAACGTTACTGGCAGACCAACGTGATGTCCGGCGTGCGCCTGTCGCGGGCACTGTTGCCGGCCATGGTCGATGCCGGCTGGGGTCGCGTACTGTTCATCTCGTCCGAATCGGCACGCAACATTCCGGCCGACATGATCCACTACGGCGTCAGCAAGACCGCGCAGCTGTCGCTGTCGCGCGGCCTGGCCAAGCGCGTGGCCGGCAGCGGCGTCACCGTCAACGCGGTGCTGCCCGGCCCGACCCTGTCTGACGGTTTCGCGGCGATGTTCGAAGATGAACGCCAGCGCAGCGGCAAGCCACTGGAGCAGATCGGCCGCGAGTTCGTGATGACACACCGGCCGTCTTCGGTGATCCAGCGCACCGCCACGGTCGAGGAAGTGGCCAACATGGTGGTGTACCTGGCCTCGCCGCAGGCCTCGGCGACCTCCGGCGCAGCGCTGCGCGTGGATGGCGGCGTGGTCGACGATATCGTCTGAGACCTATCGAGGTGTGCGGACCAACGGTCCGCACCCACAGTTGTGGGGCTTCAGCAGATCCACGCCATGCGTGGATGCATCCCGGCATGGTCCCGGCGGATAGGCAGGAATGCTAGGCTGCGCCGGTCAAGGAGGCTCCATGTCCGGTCACAACCAGTTCGCCCTGCTGCGCCAGCGCCGTTTCCTGCCGTTCTTCGTCGTCCAGGCACTCGGAGCGTTCAACGACAACGTGTACCGGCAGGCGATCATCAGCATGTTGCTGTTCATGGCCGTACCGGAGGAAGAACTGGGGCTGTACGCCACGCTGGCACCGGCCATCTTCATCCTGCCGTACTTCCTGTTCTCGGCGCTGGCCGGGCAGATCGCCGACAAACTGGAAAAATCGCGGCTGATCGTGATCACCACCACCATGGAGATCGTGATCATGTCGCTGGCAGCCACCGGCTTCCTCACTCAGAGCCTGCCGGTGCTGCTGGTCGCCCTGTTCTGCACCGGCATGCAGTCGACCCTGTTCGGCCCGGTGAAGTACTCGGTGCTGCCGTCGGTGCTCAAGCCCGAAGAGCTGACCGGTGGCAACGGCCTGGTTGAAATGGGCACCTCGATGTCGATCCTGTCCGGCATGATCGTCGGCGGCCTGGTGTTCACCGTGGCCGGCAGCCACGGCACGGTGGTGGCGGCCTGCGCGATCATCGGCCTGGCGATCTGCGGCAACATCGCCGCGCGCCTGATTCCCAAGGTCGATGCCGGCGACCCGAACCTGAAGATCAACTGGAACCCGCTGCCCGAATCACTGGCGGTGCTGCGCATGGCGCGCCAGCAGAAGGCGGTGCGCAATTCAATCCTGGGCGTGTCCTGGTTCTGGTTCGTCGGCACCGTGCTGACCTCGCAGCTGCCGGCCTATGCCGTGACCAACCTCGGCGGTGAGCCGACCCTGTATATCTTTGCGCTGGCCCTGTTCTCGGTCGGCACCGGCGTTGGCTCGTTGCTGTGCGAGAAGCTGTCGGCACGCACGGTGGAAATCGGCCTGGTGCCGCTGGGTGCGTTCGGCATGACCGCGTTCCTGCTCGACCTGTATTTCGCCCGCAGTGGCGAAGCGACCGTGCACGGACTGACCATCGGGACGTTCCTGCAGCAGCCGGGCAGCATCCGCATCGTCATCGACCTGATCGGCATCGGCCTGTTCACCGGCATCTTCGTGGTGCCGCTGTTCGCGCTGATCCAGAGCCGCACGCCGAAGGCGCAGATGTCGCGCGTGTTTGCGGCGCTGAACATCCAGAACTCCGGTTTCATCGTCGGCGCAGCCCTGCTGTCGCTGGCCGCGCACAAGCTGCTGCACTGGTCCATCCCGCAGCAGTTCCTGGCGCTGGCCATCGCCAACGCACTGGTGGCGATCTACATCTTCACCATCGTCCCCGAATTCCTGATGCGCTTCCTCAGCTGGCTGATGGTGCGCACCCTGTACCGGCTGCGCCCGCACGGCATCGAGGCCAACGTGCCCGACGAGGGCGCCGCGCTGCTGGTCTGCAACCATGTCAGCTACATGGACGCACTGATCCTGTCGGCGACGATCCCGCGCCCGGTGCGCTTCGTCATGTACTACAAGATCTTCAACATCCCGGTGATGCGCTGGATCTTCCGGACCGCCAAGGCGATCCCGATCGCCGGTGCGCGCGAAGACCCGGCGCTGATGCAGCGCGCGTTCGATGACATCGACGCTGCGCTGGCCGAAGGCGAGCTGGTCTGCATCTTCCCGGAAGGCGCGCTGACCAAGGATGGTGCGATGGCACCGTTCAAGTCCGGCGTCGAGAAGATCCTCGAACGGCGGCCGGTGCCGGTGGTGCCGATGGCGCTGCGCGGCATGTGGTCGAGCATGTGGAGCCGGCGCGACAGCCGCCTGGGCCGCATGCGCGTGCCGCGCCGTTTCCGCGCCACCGTCGAGGTGGTGGCGGCAGCGGCCGTGGATGGCCACAGCACCAGCGCGCCGGTGCTGGAGGCCCAGGTGCGGGCCCTGCGCGGCGATCACGCCTGACGAGATGGGCCCGCCGAGCGGGCCCAGCGGACTCCCCCACATACGTCACCGTCCAGTGGTGTACGCGACATGTCGTGACTGTAAACGCATACATGCAACGCAGGTTGCGGTAGATTACGCACCCACAGGGGGGAGGTCCGGCCGATTCATCATGGCCGGCCACCAAGGAATGGAGTCTCGCTTTGAATCAACCACCACCGCTCAGCCGTCCGGTCTACATCCCCAACCATCTGGTCTGGGCGATCCTGACGACGCTGTTCTGCTGCCTGCCGTTGGGCGTGGTGTCGATCGTGTACGCCTCCCAGGTCGATGGCCGCCGCGCGGCCGGCGACCTGCCGGGGGCCTACAGTGCGTCGCGCAAGGCGGGCTGGTGGGCGGTGGCTTCGGCCGTGGCCCTGCCGGTCCTGTTGCTGTTGTGGTTCGGGCTGTTCGGCGGCTTGGCCGTACTGGGCGCTCTTTCCGACCAATGATTCACCACCACCACCCATCAAGGAGCTTGAACCCATGAATACTGCTACTCCGCAGGTCCCGAACAACCTGGTCTGGGCGATCCTGACCACCCTGTTCTGCTGCCTGCCGGCCGGCATCGTGTCGATCGTCTACGCCGCCCAGGTCAACGGCAAGCTGGCGGCCGGCGACATCGCCGGCGCCCAGGACTCCGCCGCCAAGGCCAAGAAGTGGGCCATGTGGTCGGCCATCGCCTGGGTCGTGCTGGTCGTGCTGTACGTGCTGTTCTTCGTTGTGCTCGGCGGCATGGGCGCGATGAGCAACGGCAACTACTGATACGCCTGGACGGATCCGGCGCCTGCGCCGGATCCGTTGTTGCATGTCCGCGCTTCCCGCTCGTTCCCGACTCGCCCGCTGGGCACCGCTGCTGGTTTCCGCCGGCCTGGCCGTGGGTGCCACGGTGGTGCTGCGCAACGTCAATCCGTATGTCGCCGGCAATCCCCTGCCGAGCTGCCCGCTGTACGCGCTGACCGGCCTGTACTGCCCGGGCTGTGGCAGCACGCGCTGCCTGTATTCCCTGGTCCACTTCGACCTGCCCGGCGCGATGGCGATGAACCCGCTGCTGGTCATCAGCCTGCCGTTCCTGTTGTTGATGCTGCTGAACATCGCCGGCATCCGCCCGCGTGTGCTCGACCCGCTGATGCGGGCGCTGGCCAATCCCGTGTTCTGGCTCTGGCTGCTGCCCGGGTATGCGCTGCTGCGCAACCTGCCGTGGGCACCTTTCACCGCACTGGCACCGATCTAGGTTTCCAGCCAACGGCGCAGCCCCTCGTGGTGGGTCGGCATCTGAAGGCAAAAGCGCCGGGGTCGGCCGGGCGGGTAGGCTGCGCAGGGGCCGCTGCAAGTACGTCCATGTAGCTCGGTCGCCGCATCCATGCGGCTCACGCCCCTGCGCAGCCCACCCACCCGGCCACGGACAGTTTCCGTGTGCGTCCACCACGGAAAAGAAAGAGAAGATCAAAAGCGGAAGCGGATCGCTTTGCTCCGCATCCACGCATAGCGTGGATCTACCGTGTCGACCAAGGTCGACACCTACCGGCAATCGCAGTTCATCCACCGTCACCGGGAATGTGTCGGGGGTGGGGCGGTGTGGGGCTGCAGGACCGTTGGCGCCATGGATGGCGCC
>NZ_JAWJTG010000018.1:0-79049 GCF_032911605.1 Stenotrophomonas mexicanensis | reverse complement strand
AGGGGATTAAGTCGTTTGTGCCACAAACGACTTAATCCCCTCCGTCCCCTTTTTTGCGTGATCAGGACTCCAGCAGTTCCATCCACGCGGCTTCGGCTTTTTCCAGCTGGGCGGCAGCGGTTTCGCGGTCGCGGCCGATCACCGCCATGCGGGTGGCATCGGCGTAGTTGGCCGGGTCGGCCAGCTGGCGGTCGAGCTCGGCCAGAGCGCTTTCCAGTTCGGCCACCTTGGCTTCGGCGGCGGCCAGCTTGTGCGGGTTCACCGGCTTCTTCTGCACCACCTGAGCCACCGGCGCGGTCTTGACCACCACCGGCTCTTCCACCTGTTCCATGCGCGCCTTGGTGCCCTGCGCCTGCGGACGGGTGCGCAGCCAGGCCGCGTAGGCGTCGAGGTCGCCGTCGAACGGCTCGACCACGCCATCGGCCACGCGCCAGTAGGTATCGCAGACCAGGCCGATCAGGTGGCGGTCATGCGAGACCATCACGATCGCGCCTTCGAAGGTGGCCAGTGCCTCAGCCAGCGCTTCGCGCATTTCCAGGTCAAGGTGGTTGGTCGGTTCGTCCAGCAGCAGCACATTCGGCTGCTGCCAGGCGATCAGCGCCAGCGCCAGGCGCGCGCGCTCGCCGCCGGAGAAACCATCCACCGGCTCGAACGCACGGTCGCCCGGGAAGTTCCACTTGCCGAGGAAATCGCGGAACGACTGGTTCGGTGCGTCCGGCGCGATCTCGCGGAAATGCTCCATCGGCGACTGGCCCTCGTGCAGCGACTCCACCGTGTGCTGGGCGAAGTAGCCGATCTTCAGGTCCGGGTGCGCCATGCGCTCGCCGACGATCGGTGCCAGTTCACCCACCAGGGTCTTCACCAGCGTGGTCTTACCGGCACCGTTGGGGCCGAGCAGGCCGATGCGCTGGCCCGCTTCCAGGCCGAAGCCGACGTTGTGCAGGATCACCGCGTCCTTGCCATAGCCAGCCTCGACGTGGTTCAGGCGGATCAGCGAGAACGGCAGCTTGGCCGGCGGCGCAAACTCGATGCGGAACTCGCGCTCGGCGCGCACCGCTTCGGTGCCGGCCAGCTTGGCCAGGCGCTTCATGCGGCTCTGCGCCTGCGCGGCCTTGCTGGCCTGCGCCTTGAAGCGGTCGATGAAGCTCTGCAGGTGGGCGCGCTCGGCCTGTTCCTTCTCGTGCGCGATCTGCTGCTGGCGCAGCTGTTCGGCGCGCTGGCGCTCGAAATCGGTGTAGCCGCCCGGGTAGAGCTTGGCGCCGCCACCGTGCAGGTGCAGGGTGTGGGTGGCCACGTTGTCGAGGAACTCGCGGTCATGCGAGATCAGCAGCAGGGTGCCGGGATACTTCAGCAGCCACTGCTCCAGCCAGTACACCGCGTCCAGATCCAGGTGGTTGGTCGGTTCGTCCAGCAGCAGCAGGTCGCTTGGCATCATCAGCGCGCGGGCCAGGTTCAGGCGCACGCGCCAGCCGCCGGAGAACGAGGACACCGCGCGGTGGTGGGTCTCTGCCGGGAAACCGAGGCCGTGCAGCAGCTTGCCGGCGCGCGCTTCGGCGTCGTAGGCATTGAGCTCGGCCATCTTCGTGTGCGCCTCGGCCACCGCTTCCCAGTCTTCACGGGCGGTCGCCTCGGCCTCGGCGGCCAGCACTGCGGCCACCTCGATGTCACCGCCCAGCACGAAGCTCAGCGCCGGGTCGGGCAGCGACGGGGTTTCCTGGGCGACGCTGGCGATGCGCACCTTGCCGGGCAGATCGACATCGCCCTTGTCCGCCTCCAGCTCGCCCTTCACCGCCGCGAACAGGCTGGACTTGCCAGCACCGTTGCGGCCGACCACACCCACCCGGTAACCGGCGTGCAGGGTCAGGTCGACATTGGACAACAGCAGCCGCTCGCCGCGGCGCAAGGCGAAATTACGAAGGGAAATCATCGGGGGAGGCGTCCATATAACCAGATGGAATGTGCTGGTGAGCACTGTTCCTGCGACGCAATTCTAGCGTTAACGAATACTTGACGCGTCCCGGGATGCGCGGCGGCCGGCGTTCCTCTCTCCCACGTCCTTGCCGCGCGCGTCCCGGGCTCCCTCCCCCGCCAGTGCCGATCCGGGCTAAATGGTTGCTGCTGCAACGTTTTTTCCGATGACCGGCATTTGACACGCACTGAATATCCCGTTAATTCCTGCTTTGCGCACCGCAACAACCGCCGTCCGCCTCACCCCCGTGATGTCGATTCCGGTGCCGCCCCCGCCAACCGGAGCTCCGTCCCGATGACCCGCAAGACCAGCCTGATCGCCGCCGCCGTCGCTGTCGCACTCGGTGGCTCTCCGTTCGTTGCCGCTGCCCAGCAGGCCGGCACCGCCGCCAACACCCTGGACACGGTGATCGTCACCGGTACCCGCGTGGCCGACCGCACGGTGGCCGAGTCGCAGTCGCCGATCGACATCATCACCCCCGAAGCCCTGCAGTCCACCGGCACCAGCGAGCTGGCCACCGCGCTGTCGCGCGCCCTGCCCTCGCTGAACTTCCCGCGCCCTGCCCTGACCGATGGCACCAGCGGCGTGCGCCCGGCGCAGCTGCGCGGCCTGTCACCGGACCAGGTGCTGGTGCTGGTCGACGGCAAGCGCCGCCACACCTCGGCGATGATCAACGTCAACGGCAGCATCGGCCGTGGTTCGTCGGCAGTGGACATCAATGCGATCCCGATCGCCGCCATCGAGCGCGTGGAAGTGCTGCGCGACGGTGCGTCGGCGCAGTACGGCTCGGACGCCATCGCCGGCGTCATCAACATCGTGCTCAAGGGCAGCGGCAGTGGTGGCAGCCTGGCGGTGGACTACGGCCAGTACTCGGCCGGTGACGGCAACAAGTACCAGCTCTCCGGCGATACCGGCGTCGAGTTCGGCAACGGCCGTGGCCGCGTGCACGTGGCCGGCCAGATCAGCCAGCAGGACGAAAGCAACCGCGCCGGCCCATACCGCGGCACCACCCCGAACACCGGCAACTTCCCGAGCATCGGCCAGAAGACTTTCATCGTCGGCGACCCGCGCGTGGATGCGACTGCGGCTTCGGTCAACGCCAGTTTCGATTTCAGCGACCGCGTGACCGGCTACGCCAGCGCGCTGCTCAGCAACCGCGACATCACCTCGTTCGCGTTCTACCGCTCGCGCAACCACAGCGGGCAGAGCGCGCTGCTGGCGCAGACCTACCCGGACGGCTTCGTGCCGGAGATCAATCAGTACTCCAAGGACCGCTCGCTGGTGGCCGGGGTCAAGGGCAACACCGACAGCGGCTGGACCTGGGACCTGAGCCTGAACCACGGCGAGAACACCCTCGACTTCCACACCCGCAACAGCATCAACTACAGCCTGGGTGCGACCAGCCCGCGCTCGTTCTACGACGGTACGTTGAAGTACCAGCAAGACATCTTCAACGCCGATCTGACCAAGTCGCTGGACTGGGGCCTGGCCTACCCGGTCACGCTGTCCTTCGGTGGTGAATACCGCAAGGAGAAGTGGGACCAGAAGCCGGGCGAGCTGAACTCGTACACCGGCAGTGGCGCGCAGGGCTTCGGTGGCTTCACCCCCACCAATGAAGTGCATGCCGACCGCCACAACTACGCGGTCTATGCGGGTCTGGAAGCGGACCTGACCGAGAAGTTCTCGGCCGGCATCACCGGCCGCTACGAGGATTACTCGGACTTCGGCGACCGCTTCTCCGGCAAGCTGTCGGCGCGCTACGCGTTCACCGACAAGGTCGCGCTGCGGGCCACCGCGTCCAGCGGATTCCGTGCACCGTCGCTGGCGCAGCAGGGCTACCAGGCGGTCACCAGCCAGTTCCTCAACGGCGTGTTCGTCGAGCGCGGCACCTTCCCCACCACCAGCCCGGCTGCGCAGGCGCTGGGCGCCTCGCCGCTGAAGGCCGAGACCTCCACCTCCTACAGCCTGGGCCTGGTGCTGCAGCCGGTCGACCGCCTGTACATCACCGTCGACGCCTACCAGATCGACATCGATGACCGAATCGCATTGTCGTCCAGCATCACCACCAACACCGCCACCAGCGCGCTGCTGGGCACGCTGGGCCTGCCGCAGGTGACCGCGTTCTCGTACTTCACCAACGGCCTGGATACGCGTACCCGCGGTGTCGATTTCGTGTCCAGCTACACGGTGCCCTTCAGCGCCAGCAGCTTGGAACTGACCGCCGCGTACAGCTACAACGACACCGAAGTGCGCCGCGTCGGCGGCACCCCGGCGGTGTTCGGCACGCTGGGCCTGACCCAGTCGCTGATCGGCCGCGATGAGATCGGCCGCATCGAGGACAGCTATCCGCGCGACAAGGCGATCCTGAGCGGCACCTGGCGTTCGGACCACTGGGAACTGGGCCTGGCCGCGACCCGCTACGGTAAGTTCACCGTGCGCAACTCGGCCACCGCACTGCGCGACCAGACCTATGGCGACGCCTGGGTGGTGGATGCCTCGGCCAGCTACAAGCCGAGCAGCAACTGGACCCTGACCGTGGGCGCCGACAACCTGCTGGACAAGTACCCGGACCGCACCGAAGACCTGCAGAACTCCACCTTCGGCATGCTGCCGTACAGTAACTACTCGCCGTTCGGCTTCAACGGCGCGTACGTGTACGGCCGGGTCAAGTACACCTGGTAAGCGGTATTGGTAGCGCCGGGCCATACCCAGCGCCGCTCTGGTAGTGCCGGCCGCTGGCCGGCATCCCCTCGCCGCATCTGGAGGAGAGCCCCTTCTTGTTGAAGGGGCGCGCCGAAGGAGTGGGTAGAGGAGAAATGCGCGGGCAAACCCAGGGGGCAGGTGCCTTCCCTGCGGGAAGGGATTTGCCCCCTGGGTTTGCCGCATTTGGCGCATTAGGTGAAAATCGGGGCATCCCCCCGATTTCCTGCGAGTGCCGATGCACCATGACACCGACCTGATCAACATCGTTGCCGTTGGCCTCGGGCTCGCCTTCATCTTCGGCGCGCTGGCCAACAAGCTCCGCTTGTCTCCCTTGGTCGGTTACCTGGTTGCTGGCATCTGCGTAGGCCCGTTCACCCCCGGCTTCGTCGCCGACCAGGCGCTGGCCAACCAGCTGGCCGAGCTGGGCGTGATGCTGCTGATGTTCGGCGTCGGCCTGCACTTCTCGCTGAAGGACCTGATGGCGGTCAAGGCCATCGCCATCCCCGGTGCCATCGGCCAGATCGCGGTCGCTACCCTGCTCGGCTGGGGCGTGGCCTCGCTGATGGGCTGGCCAGCCCTGCATGGCGTCATCTTCGGTTTCTCGCTGGCCACCGCCAGTACCGTGGTGCTGTTGCGGGCGATGGAGGAGCGCCGCCTGCTGGAAACCATGCGCGGCAAGATCGCGGTCGGCTGGCTGATCGTGGAAGACCTGGCCTGTGTGCTGGCGCTGGTGATGATGCCGGTGATGGCCGGTGTGTTCGGCCCCGATGCGGCCAAGGAATCGCACTCGCTGGGCAGCGTGCTGGCCGACATCGGCTGGACCTTCGTGCAGCTGGGCCTGTTCGTGGCGGTGATGCTGGTGGTCGGGCGCCGGGTCATCCCGTGGATCCTCGAACGTATCGCCGGCACCGGTTCGCGCGAACTGTTCACCCTGTCGGTGCTGGCGATCGCGCTGGGCGTGGCGTTCGGCTCGGCGATGCTGTTCGGCGTCTCGTTCGCGCTGGGCGCGTTCTTCGCCGGCATGCTGCTCAACGAATCGGAGCTGAGCCACAAGGCCGCACATGATTCGCTGCCGCTGCGCGATGCGTTCGCGGTGCTGTTCTTCGTCTCGGTCGGCATGCTGTTCGACCCCAACATCCTCGTCCAGCACCCTTGGCAGGTGCTGGCCACGGTGCTGATCATCATGTTCGGCAAGTCGGCCGCCGCGTTCTTCATCGTGCGCGCGTTCGGCCACCCGACCAGCACTGCGCTGACCATCTCGGCCAGCCTGGCGCAGATCGGCGAGTTCGCCTTCATCATCGCCGGCCTCGGCGTCGCGCTGCAGATCCTGCCGAAGGAAGGCCAGTCGCTGGTGCTGGCCGGTGCGCTGGTGTCGATCATGCTCAACCCGCTGGTGTTCGGGCTGCTTGACCGTTGGCAGGCCAAGCAGGAGCAGTCGCCCCAGGCCGCCGAGCCGGAAGAGGCCACCGGTCCCTCGCGTGACCTGCATGACCATGCCATCGTCATTGGTTACGGCCGGGTCGGCAGCGAGCTGGCGCAGGTGCTGCGCGATCGTGGCGTGCCGGTGCTGGTGATCGATGACAACAAGGAGCACGTCGAACAGGCGCACGCCAAGGGCCTGGCGGCGATCCGTGGTAGTGCCGCTGCCGACCGCGTGCTGGCCGAAGCGCATCCGGAACGCGCGAAGATTGCGGTGCTGGCGATTCCTCAGCCGCTGGAAGCCGGTGAGGCGCTGGCCAAGCTGCGTGCGATCAATCCGGATCTGACCCTGCTGGCGCGAGCACACAGCGATGCAGAGGTGAAGCATCTGTTGGAGCACGGCGCGGATGGCACGGTGATGGCCGAGCGTGAGCTGGCGTACTCGCTGGCCGAGATGGTGATGGCCACGCCGCCGTATCGCGGGCTGGGACAGCACAGTATTCCGGTGGTGTGAGGAGTGTGGGTGCGGCAGGGCTTGCAGCCCTGCACCTGCTGAAGCGACAGCAAAAGCCAGAGCAACAGCAAAGGCGAGCTTCCTGTGGGATGGCGGGGTGAGTCCGCCCTCGACAGATTTCTGCGATCTGCAGTAGATCCACGCCACGCGTGGATGCTGTTCGATGAACTGTCGGAACGTTCGATTCCGATGGAGATACATCCACGCATGGCGTGGATCTACCGGGTTGGATGCCAGCCAACGGTACATGGGAAACAAAAAAATCCCCGGTCGACCCGCATCGACCGGGGATCTGGATCGCCACGTTGCCATGCCTTGGAGAGGCAGTTCCACCGTAGCGCATCGCGGTGCCGGTGGTGATCGCCTGCGGCGATGACGACCAAGCGTGTGGCTATCAGGCGCCGGCCAGGGCCTGTTCCAGGTCGGCACGCAGGTCGCCGATATGCTCGATGCCGATCGACAGCCGCACGGTGTCTTCACTGACGCCGGCCTTGGCCAGCTCCGCTGCATCCAGCTGCCGATGGGTGGTCGAGGCGGGATGGGTGGCCAGCGACTTCGCGTCGCCCAGGTTGACCAGGCGGGTGAACAGCTTCAGTGCATCGAGGAAGCGTGCGCCGGCTTCACGGCCGCCCGGCAGGCCGAAGGTCAGTACGCCCGAGCCGTGCCCGCCCAGGTAGCGCTGCGCGGCGGCGTGCTCGGGGTCGTCGGCCAACCCGGCGTAGCGCACCCAGGCCACCTTTACGTGTGACTTCAGGAACTGCGCGACAGCCAGCGCGTTGGCGTTGATGCGCTCCATGCGCAGCGCCAGGGTTTCGATGCCCTGCAGGATCAGGAACGCATTGAACGGCGACAGCGCCGCGCCAGTATTGCGCAGCGGCACCACCCGCGCGCGGCCGATGTAGGCCGCCGGCCCCAGCGCTTCGGTATAGACCACGCCGTGGTAGCTGGGGTCGGGCTGGTTGAGCCGCGCGAAGCGCTGGGGTTGTGCAGCCCAGTCGAAGCGGCCGGAATCGACGATCGCGCCGCCCAAGCTGTTGCCGTGGCCCCCGAGGTACTTGGTCAGCGAATGCACCACGATGTCGGCGCCGTGCTCGAACGGGCGCAACAGGAACGGGGTGGCCACGGTGTTGTCGACGATCAGCGGCACGCCGGCGGCATGCGCGACCTCGGCGATGGCGGCGATGTCGGTGACGTTGCCACGCGGGTTGCCGATCGATTCGACGAACACGGCCTTCGTGCGTTCATCGATCAGCGCGGCGAAGGCGGACGGATCGGCCGGGTCGGCGAAGCGCGCCTGGATGCCGTACTGCGGCAGGGTGTGCGCCAGCAGGTTGAGGCTGCCGCCATACAGCGCACTGGAGGCAACGATGTTGTCACCGGCCTCGGCAATGGTCTGGATGGCATAGGTGATCGCCGCCTGCCCCGAGGCCAGTGCCAGCGCGCCGATGCCACCCTCCAGTGCGGCCAGGCGCTGTTCCAGCACGTCGGTGGTGGGGTTCATGATGCGGGTGTAGATGTTACCGGGCACCTTCAGGTCGAACAGATCAGCGCCGTGCTGGGTGTCATCGAAGGCATACGCCACCGTCTGGTAGATCGGCACCGCCACCGCGCGGGTGGTCGGATCGGGACGGTAGCCGCCATGCACGGCCAGGGTTTCCAGTTGCCACTGCGGGTCGCTCATTGCGCCAGGCTCCATCCGGGGAAACCGCCACCATAGGCCAGCCGTCGCCGGCCGCTGAAAGCTGCTGGCGATGACGTCCATACCGGGGGTTATCAGGTTGGCCGCGATTCAGGCAGCGGTCACGGGGCGTTGATAGGCTTCGCCGCCGGGCGCTCCTGCCCGGGCACGGAGGCCCCACGCGCATGCAGCCATCCCCTTGGACACCCACCGCCAACGGTACCCCGACCCAGGTCTTGTTGGTGGAGGACGACCGTCGCCTGGCCGAACTGGTCAGCGACTATCTCCACGAACATGGTTTCGCCGTGCAGCATGTGGCGCGCGGTGACCTTGCCGGCGCGGCCTGCCGCCAGCATGCGCCCGAGCTGGTGGTACTGGACCTGATGCTGCCCGGCCTCGGCGGCATCGACGTGTGCCGGCAGATCCGCAGTTTCTCCGACGTGCCGATCCTGATGCTGACCGCCTGCGAAGATGACATCGAGCAGGTGCTGGGCCTGGAATCGGGCGCCGATGACTATGTGCACAAACCAATCGAGCCGCGCCTGCTGCTGGCCCGCCTGCGCGCCCTGCTGCGCCGCCGCCATGGCAGCAGCAACACCGGCACACCCAGCCGTCTGATGCATGGCGAACTGCTGATCGACCGCATGCAGCGCGAAGTGCACCTGCACGGTCAACCGGTCGAGCTGGGCACCACGGAATTCGAGATCCTGTGGCTGCTGGCCAGCCAGCCGGGGCAGATCCTGTCGCGCGACCAGATCCTGCAGGCGGTGCGCGGCATCGGCTTTGACGGCCTGGACCGCAGTGTTGATGTCAGCATCGGCAAGCTGCGCCGCAAGCTCGGTGATGATGCGCGCGAACCGCGGCGGATCAAGACCGTGTGGGGCCGTGGCTACCAGTTCAATCCGTCGGCCTGGACGGCATGAAGCGGCTGTTCCTGTGGTTGTGGTTTATCACGGGTGCCTGCTTCCTGGTGTCGGTGTTCTTCCTCAACCACATCCTGGACGGCATCTACACGCCCGTGCAGGATCGCGTCTTCGTCCAGCAGGTGCGTGGTCAGGTTTACGCCCTGCGCAGTGGCCTGGCCGGCCTGGATGCCGACCAGCAGCGTGAGCGCCTGCAGCAGTGGCAGCCACACTACGGCATCGCCCTGACCCTGCTCGACAAAATTCCCGCACTCGACGCGCAGGAACAGGTGGCCGTGAAGGCCGATGGTTTCATCGTGCGCGATCAATACCAGCAGGTCCTGCTGCCCATCGAGGGCAGCGATGGCCGCTGGCTGCACCTGCGCCTGCCTGGCGCGGTGCAGATGACGACGTACATGACCATCGCCGCCTACCTCAGCATCCTGCTGCTGGTGGGCGCCAGCCTGTACGCGTGGGTGCGCCTGCTCTGGCGCGACCTGGAAGCGCTGCGCCGGCATGCCGACCGCATCGGTTCGGGCGATCTGCAGGCACGTGCACAGGTCTCGCCACGCTCGCAGATCCGGGTCATCGTCGACCACTCCAACCGCATGGCGGCACGCGTGGCCGAACTGGTGCAGCGCCAACGCGACCTGACCCATGCGATCTCGCACGAGCTGCGCACGCCGATCGCGCGCGTGGCCTTCGGCCTGGACCTGATGCAGGACAGCGATGACCGCGAACGCCGCGAACGGCTGGCGCGGGGCCTGCACGGCGATCTGGCCGAACTCAACCGGCTGGTCAGCGAACTGCTGGCTTACGAACGGCTGGAGCATCCCAGCGAGGGCGAACCGATGCAACGCATCGAAGCCAACGACTGGCTGCAGGCCTGCCTGGCCGATGCGCGCCGTGATGCCGAACGTGCCGGCGTGATACTGCGCGTGCAGCCCAGCGCGTTGCCACGGGTGGATGCCGAGCCGCGCCTGCTGCAGCTGGCACTCAGCAATCTGGTGGGCAATGCGCTGCGCCATGCGCGTTCGCAGGTGGAAGTCTCGCTGGTCGGTGTCAGCGGCCGCGCCTGCCTGCGTGTGGATGACGACGGTCCCGGCATTGCCGAAGCCGATCGCGAGAAGGTGATGCGCCCGTTCACCCGCCTGGATGACAGCCGCAGCCGCGATACCGGGGGCTTCGGCCTGGGCCTGGCCATCGTCAGCCGCATTGCCGTCCGCCACGGCGGCGAACTTCGCATCAGCCGCGCCACGTTGGGCGGCGCGCGCATGGAAATGCACTGGCCGCTGGCTGCCAGCTGAACGCCCCTGGGCGCGATTACAGTTGATTACAACTCCCGCACAACTGCGGACGGATCGGTCGCCGGCGTATCGCCACGCTAGCGACCCTGCAGCACTCGCCGGACGCGCGTGCTGCCTTCCTCCCATTGTCGAGAGTTTCCATGTCCCAGCTTCGCCGTTCCCCCGCCCTGCTCTGCCTGGCCCTGTTGCCGCTGTTCGCCGCACCGATCGCCCACGCCAAGGATGACCACTGGACCTTCGAGGTCGCTGCCGGCGGTGGCGTGGCGCCGCGCTACAGCGGCAGCGAGGAGTATCGTGCGACGCCGTCGTTGTCCTTTGATGTCACCTCGCCGGGTGGATGGTTTCTGGGCACCAGTGGCATTGGCTGGGGCACCTCCATCGGCGAGCACACCCGCGTGCGCGCGTATGTCGGCGCCAGCGGCATCCGCAAGGAAAAGGACTCGCTGCTCGGCGGTTCCGACTTCCTGCGCGGCATGGGTGATATCGATGCCCGTCCCCTGGTCGGCATCTCGGCTGGTTATACGCTGGGCGAAGCCGTGCTGAGCGGCTCCTGGCAGTTCACCCGCAAGGACGAGGACAAGGCCGAGAACGGCCTGGCCACCCAGCAGATCCATCTGAACCTGAGCATGCCGCTGTTCGACCTGGCCGGCGGCGTGGTCAGCGGCAGCGTGTCCACCGACTACGGCAACCGCGGCTACATGCAGACCTGGTACGGCGTCAGCCCGGAACAGGCGGCGCGTACCGGCTTTGCCGAGCACAAGCCAAAAGCCGGCCTGGTCAGTGCCGGTGTCGGCCTGAAGTGGAGCCACCGCGTGGGCCGCAACGGCAACTGGTACATCTCGGCCGAAGGCACGCGCCTGCTCGGCGATGCGGCCGACAGCCCGATCGTGCAGAAGGCGAACCAGTTCGGCTTGATGAGCGGCTATACGCACCGCTTCTGAGTGAGCGCCGGGCATGGCCCGGCGTACTCCGCAGGAAACGGGGCGCCGCGATCAGGCAGCGCCCCGTGTGAATCACGCCTTGGCGAACACCAGGTGGCCGCCGTCGTTGCCGACTTCAATGGTGTCGCCGTTGACGAAGGCACCGGACAGGATCTTCTGCGCCAGCGGATTCTCCAGCTGCGCCTGGATCGCACGCTTCAACGGACGTGCGCCGTACACCGGATCGAAACCAACGTTGCCAAGCAGGTCGAACGCTGCATCGGACACCAGCAGCTTCAAACCACGTTCGGCCAGGCGCTTTTCCAGCCCACGCATCTGGATGCGCGCGATCTGCTTGATCTGCTGCTTGTCCAGCGGGTGGAACACCACGATGTCGTCCAGGCGGTTGATGAACTCCGGGCGGAAGTGCGCCTGCACCACGCCCATTACCGCCGCCTTCATCTGCGTGTAGGCCTCCGGGCTGTCATCAGCGCTCATGTCCTGGATCTGGTGCGAGCCCAGGTTCGAGGTCATCACGATGACGGTGTTGCGGAAGTCCACGGTGCGGCCCTGGCCATCGGTCAGGCGGCCATCGTCCAGCACCTGCAGCAGGATGTTGAACACATCCGGATGCGCCTTCTCCACTTCGTCCAGCAGGATCAACGAATACGGACGGCGACGCACGGCCTCGGTCAGGTAGCCACCCTCTTCGTAACCGACGTAGCCCGGGGGCGCACCGATCAGGCGGGCGACGCTGTGCTTCTCCATGAACTCGCTCATGTCGATGCGGATCATCGCGTCGGCACTGTCGAACAGGAATTCGGCCAGCGACTTGCACAGCTCGGTCTTGCCGACACCGGTCGGGCCGAGGAACAGGAACGAGCCGGCCGGGCGATTCGGATCGGACAGGCCCGCACGCGAACGGCGCACGGCATCGGAGACGACCTTGATCGCTTCTTCCTGGCCGACCACGCGGTTGTGCAGCACCTCTTCCATGCGCAACAGCTTGTCGCGCTCGCCTTCGAGCATCTTGTTGACCGGAATGCCGGTCCAGCGCGATACGACCTCGGCGATCTCCTCGTCGGTCACGCGATCCTGCACCAGCTTGAAGTCCCTGTGTTCGGCTTCCTGCGCAGCGGCCAGCTGCTTTTCCAGCTGCGGCAGCAGGCCGTACTGGATCTCGCTCATCTTGGCGAAATCCTGGCGGCGCTGCGCGGCTTCCAGCTCCAGCTTGGCCTGCTCGACCTGCTCCTTGATCTTGGTCGCACCCTGCAGCGCGGCCTTCTCCGACTTCCAGATTTCATTGAGGTCGGAGAACTCGCGCTCCAGCCCGTCGATGTCGTTCTCCAGGTCGGCCAGGCGCTGCCGCGAGGCTTCGTCCTTCTCCTTCTTCAGCATCTCGCGCTGGATCTTCAGCTGGATCACCCGGCGCTCAAGGCGGTCCAGCTCTTCCGGCTTGGAGTCGATCTCCATGCGCAGTCGCGAGGCGGCTTCGTCCATCAGGTCGATGGCCTTGTCCGGCAGCTGGCGGTCGGTGATGTAGCGGTTGGACAACGTCGCAGCCGCGACGATGGCCGGATCGGTGATCTCCACGCCGTGGTGCACGGCGTACTTTTCCTTCAGGCCGCGCAGGATCGCGATGGTGTCCTCCACCGACGGCTCGCCCACGAACACCTTCTGGAAGCGACGCTCCAGCGCAGCATCCTTCTCGATGTACTTGCGGTATTCGTCCAGCGTGGTGGCGCCGATGCAGTGCAGCTCGCCGCGTGCCAGCGCTGGCTTCAGCATGTTGCCGGCATCCATCGCGCCATCGGCCTTGCCTGCGCCGACCATGGTGTGCAGTTCGTCGATGAACAGGATGATCTGGCCTTCGTTCTTGGCCAGGTCGTTGAGCACGCCCTTCAGGCGCTCCTCGAATTCGCCGCGGAACTTGGCCCCGGCAATCAGCGCGCCCATGTCCAGCGACAGCACGCGCTTGCCGCGCAGGCCTTCGGGCACTTCGTCGTTGATGATGCGTTGGGCCAGTCCTTCCACGATCGCGGTCTTGCCCACGCCGGGTTCGCCGATCAGCACCGGGTTGTTCTTGGTCCGGCGCTGCAGCACCTGGATGGTGCGGCGGATTTCCTCGTCACGGCCGATCACCGGGTCGAGCTTGCCGCTCTCGGCACGCGCGGTCAGGTCGATGGTGTATTTCTCCAGCGCTTGGCGCTGTTCCTCGGCATTCTCCGACTGCACGTTCTCGCCGCCACGCAGCTTGTCGATCGCGGCCTGCAGGCGGGTCTTGTCGGCACCGGCGGCGCGCAGCGCCATGCCCAGCGTGCCACTGTCTTCCAGCGCCGCCAGCACGAACCACTCGCTGGCAATGAAGGCATCGCCATTCTGCTGGGCCAGCTTGTCAGTGTGATTGAGCAGGCGTCCGAGGTCGTTGCCCATCGAAACGTTGCCAGCCTGGCCGGACACCTTCGGCAGCGCATCCAGTGCCTCGGTCAGGCGCTCGCGCAGCACCGGCACGTTCACCCCGGCCTGGGCCAGCAGCGGGCGCGTGCTGCCGCCCTGCTGGTCCAGCAACGCGCTGAACAGGTGAACCGGTTCGATGATGCTGTTGTCGCGGCCTACGGCCAGCGACTGTGCGTCTGCCAGCGCCTGCTGGAAACGCGAGGTGAGCTTGTCCATCCGCATTGCGAATCCTCATCGGTCATCAGGGCCGGCCCGCGCCGGCGATGCTGGAAAGATGCGGTTGCCCCACCCCGTTTCAAGGGTGACTGCGACTGCACCCCGAGGCCAGTCAGCCTGCGGCCAGCATGCCGGAACGGGTGTGGTCGGCGCGTTGATCCCGATCAGTTCCGCGCGGTGGAGGGATTCAGCGGGTGATCGCGCTGCGGATCGCCCGCAGCTGCTGCTTGACCGCCCGCGCCTGCGCCGGGTCCATGCGCAGCAGGGCCTTCTGCCCGATCGAGCGTGACTGCAGGGTGGGATCGACGAAGCGATAGCGGCCCCGTTCGTCGCGCTGCACCAGCGGCGCCTGGGCCAGTTCCGGGGTCTCCAGCAGGTGGTCGATCACCGTGACCAGACGGTCGTTGAAATAGCCCTCGGGCCGGCCAAGGTCCACGTAAGCCTGCTGGATCAGCGGATAGAAGCGCTTGTAGGCGGTAGCCGTTGCCGCCGGGTCCATCGCGGCAAATGCCTGCACGTAGGGCGCATAGCGCGCCGCATTGCTGGCGGCGATGCGTTCACCGCCTTCGCCCGGCTCGACCTGCAGGTTGCCCGGCAGCGGGCGCGCGGCCAGCGCGGTCGGCGGCACGCTGGGCTTGTCCAGGTTGTCGACCTGGGTAACCAGGCGCTGGATCAGATGATCGCGCAGCAGCAGGGTCAGCGGCCCTTCGCCCTGGAACAACTGGCTCAGCGCGCCCCAGGCCGCCGCATCGCTGTCAGCCAGCTTGGGCAACGCAGGGTCGGCCGCAGCCTCGGCATCCAGCGGATGCTTGATCGGGGGTGGTGTTGGGGCGGGTTCCGCAGCCGCCTTCGGTTGTGCCGGTGTGCCGGTACTGGCGGGGGGCGATTGCACCGGCACCGAAACACCGTCTGCCAGGCTCTTCAGCTGATCGCGGAACAGCCAACCGCCCGCGCCACCGATCACCACCACGCCCAACACCCAGGGCCAAACCGCCTTTCCACTCTGCATGATGCAGCACCTCGTTTCACACGCATGGAGAAGGTGTGACCCCACCAGTTCCAACGGGTTCCCCGCCTGTTCCGCTGCCGTTCGGGTTCGGGCCTGCACCAGGCCGCGCTCACGCCTGCTTTGCATGCCGCGCGCGAGGCTGTAGTCCTTGTCCTGTGGAGGCACGACCATGCAGTACGCGCTGTATTACTGGACCGGCATCCAGGGCCGTGGTGAATTCGTGCGGCTGGCGCTGGAGGATGCCGGTGCCGACTACATCGACATGGCGCGGGTGCACGGCGATGCAGTGATGCAGCCGTTTCTCGATGGCAGCAGTGAAGGTGCGCAGCCCTTTGCGCCGCCGTTCCTGAAGGCCGGTCGCCAGGTCATCGCGCAGGTCGCGGCAATCCTGGATTTCCTGGGCCCGACGCTGGACCTGGTGCCGCAGGCGGCCTCGCGGCGGATGCAGGCGCTGCAGTTGCAGCTGACCATCGCCGACCTGGTGGCCGAGGTGCATGACACCCACCATCCGATCGCTGCATCGAAGTACTACGAAGAGCAGAAGACCGAGGCCAAGGCACGTGCCGCGTCGCTGCGCAGCGAACGGCTACCGAAGTTCCTCAGCTACTTCGAGCAGGTGCTGGCGGCCAACGGTGGCCGCCATGCACTGCGCGAGCACTCGTATGTGGATCTGTCGCTGTTCCAGCTGCTGAGCGGGCTGAACTACATGTTCCCACGCCGCATGCAGGCACTGGAACCGACCCTGCCCCTGCTGCGCGCGCTGCAGGAGCGGGTGGCGAAACGACCCAACATTGCCTCCTATCTGGACTCGGAACGGCGATTGCCGTTCAACACCAACGGCATCTTCCGCCACTACCCGGAACTGGATGGAGAGCGGTAGTGCCGGCCGCTGGCCGGCAGCTGCACACTACGTCCGAGGTCCATGAGGATGCCGGCCAGCGGCCGGCACTACTCTGGGGTCAGCTGTTTTCACCCAGCGGCTTCACCGCCTGCTTCTGCAGTGACAGCAGGCCCAGCAGCAGCGCCAATGCCACATAGGCGCCGGCGAACTGCCAGCTGATGATGCGCGCCAGGCCGTCCAGATCCCACGGCAGGTAGATGCCACCGCGCGGGTCCACCGAGTGGATCAGGCCGAACAGGGTCAGCACCGCCGCCACCAGCAGGAAGCCGCAGGCGCGGCGCAGGCGGCCATCAACCATGGCCGCCACCGCAGAGATCCACAGCATCGAGGTGATGATGAAGCCATTGCCGAGGGTGAAGATCACCGCCAGCTCAGGCAATCCGTGGCCATCGAGCTTGGTCAGCAGCTGCGGCAGCTGGTCCGGTGCGATCCAGCCTGGCGCCTTGATCGCCAGCAGGTACGCTACCGACGGCAGGAAACCGAACACCATCGCGCCGGTATGGTGGCGCGGCGTGGCCTGGAAGGCCTGGGTGGTGATGTCGATGGCCACGTACACGATGATCGGTGCCAGCACCGCCAGCGGCAGCCACTGCACCAGCCCGGAGATGATGCCGAGCATGCCGCCGATGCCGACGAACAGGCCGGTCAGCAGCGTGTAGCCGCTGCGCGCACCCATGTGCTTGTACGCCGGCTGGCCGATGTACGGCGTGGTCTGCGCCACGCCACCGCAGACGCCGGCCACCAGCGTGGCCACCGCTTCCACCAGCAGGATGTCGCGGGTGCGGTAGTCATCACCGGCCGCGCGCGCACTTTCAGACACGTTGATGCCACCGACCACCATCAGCAGGCCGAACGGCAACAGCAGCGGCAGGTAGGTCATCGCGGTGGGCAGGCCGTCGAGGAAGCCCAGCGTCGGCAGTGGCAGCACCACCTGCGGCGGCACCCACGCCGGCACATGGAAGCCCGGCGCGCCCAGCCCGGCCAGGCCGAGGCCGTAATACAGCACGGTGCCGAACACGAAGGCCAGCAGCACGCCCGGGCCACGCACCGGCAGCTTGCCCTTGGCGATCAGCACGTACAGCAGCAGGCCCAGCGTGGTGAAGCCGACCAGCGGCGAGCGCAGCGTTTCCAGCAGCGGCAGCAGGCCCATCAGCACCAGCGCGATACCAGCAATGGAGCCCAGCAGCGCGGCACGCGGCAGCGCGAGGGTGACCGCTTCGCCGAAGAACGACAACACGAACTTGAGCACGCCCATGATGACCAGCGCGGCCATGCCCAGCTGCCAGGTGGCGATGCCCGCAGCGTGCGGGTCCATGCCCTGCTGCTTGAACGCGATGAAGGCCGGGCCGAGCACCAGCAGCGCCATGCCGATGCTGGTCGGTGCATCCAGGCCGAGCGGCATGGCGGTGACATCGTCGCGGCCGGTACGCGCGGCCAGCCGGCGCGCCATCAGGGTGTACAGCAGGTTGCCGACCAGCACGCCGAAGGCGGTGCCGGGGAACATGCGGCCGAACACCACGTCGGCAGGGAACTGGAAGATCCCGACCAGGGCCATGGCGATGAAGCCGAGGATGGAGAGGTTATCGACGACCAGGCCGAAGAAGCCGTTGAAGTCACCGGCGACGAACCAGCGACGCGGTGCGGCGGAAGCGGGAGCGGACATGGAAGGGGCGGTGGGGGTGGGGACCGCCGATGGTAGGCCCAGCGGGGCCAGCGCGCCAATTCCGTCGTGGAATGATGGGTTCCAGCCAACGGCGGGGCCCCTCGTGGCTGGGTTGGTCGCGGACAGCGATTTCTGGGTTGGGCCGGTCGGGATGGGCTGCGCAGGACACGCCGTAAACCCGTCCCTGGGGGCTCGATGGCGCCATCCATGGCGCCAACGGTCCTGCGCAGCCCATCCCGAACGGCCCCTGACAGTTTCCTGCGCGTGCCAGCCACGGAAGAGAATCAAAAGATCAAAAGCAAAGGCAGGCTCTCGTTGTTGCGCCGAGCCCATGCTCGGCTGCTGTACGCGAAGCCTCCGAGCCGCGCATGGCTCGGCTCGACAGAAGATCATTCCGGTCATTCCTGCGTTATCCACGCATGGCGTGGATCTACTGTGTCGACCAAGGTCGACACCTACCAACAGCAGCGATGATCTGTCGAAGGCGGGGTGGGTCCGGTTGCGGGGGTGTCCGCGGCATGGATGCCGCGACCGAGCTTACATGGATGTACTTGCAGCGTCCCCCGCAACCGGACCCACCCCGCCATCCCTCAGTAAACCAGCTTCTGCTCTGGCTCTGGCTCGTAGCGGGTGCAGGGCGCAGCCCTGCATCAACCAACCCCCTACTTCTTCAGGAAGTTGTCCACCAGCAGATGCTTCACGTCGTCGAAGCGGCCGTTCAACACGGCCTTGGCTGCGTACAACGCCGTACCGGCCACCTGCTTGGCCTCGATCTGCGGCGGCATCACCAGCTCGGCGCGGCTGGTATGCACGTCCAGCAGCGCCGGGCCGCGCTGCGCCAGGAAGTCCTGCACCGCCTCCTCCAGATCCTCGCTGCGCGTCACCGTGCGGCCGTGGAAGCCGATCACCTCGGCCAGGCGGCCGAAGTCCGGGTTCTTCAGGTCGGTGTAGTTGTCCAGCAGCCCCTCCACCTTCTGCTCCAGCTCGACGAAATTCAGCGAACCGTTGTTGAACACCACCACCTTGATCGGCAGATTCTCCTGTACCGCCGTCAGCAGGTCGCCCAGCAGCATCGCCAGGCCACCATCGCCGGACAGCGAGATCACCTGCCGGCCCGGGAACGCCTTCTGCAGGCCCAGTGCCTGTGGCATCGCATTGGCCATCGTGCCGTGAAGCAGGCTGGTCAGCGTGCGGCGGCGTCCGTTGACGCGGATATGGCGCAACACCCACACCATCGGCGAGCCACCGTCGGCAGTGAACAGCGCATCATCGGTGGCATATTTCGACAGCAGCGCGGTCAGGTGCTGCGGATGGATCAGCTCGCCCTCGCCGGGCTGCTCTTCCTTCTCGCGCTTCTTCAGTGCCTTGTCACGGCGCTCGATGCACTCGTCCAGGAAACTGCTGTCCTCGCGCGGCGGCAGCATCGGCAGCAATGCATCCAGCGTCGGTGCGATGTCACCGACCACACCCAGATTCACCGGATGGCGGCGACCCAGGTGGCTACCATCGCGGTCGACCTGGATGATCGTGGCCTTGTCCGGGTAGAACTGGCCCCAGGCGAAGTCGGCGCCAAGCAGCAGCAGCGTGTCGCACTCCATCAGCGTGTGGAAGCCGGATTCGATGCCGAAGATGCCGGTCATGCCCATGTTGTACGGGTTGTCCGGCTCAACGAAATCCTTGGCGCGCGAGGTGTGCGCCACCGGCGCCTGCAGGCGCCGGGCCAGTTCCAGCAGTTGCGCGTGCGCGCCCTGGCAACCGGCACCAGCGTAGACACCAATGCGCTTGCCCTGCCCCAACAACTCGGCGACACGCTGCAGTTCCGCGTCGGAGGGACGCAGCACCGGCTGGGTGTAGTGCACCGAGAACGGCACATCGTGCTTCACCTCGGCCTCGCTGATGTCAGCCGGCAGGATCACTACGGCGACGCCGCGACGGCTGATCGCGGCCTGGCAGGCCAGCGCCACCACGCGTCGCGCCTGTTCGGCACTGTGCACCTGCTCGCAGAACACCGTGCAGCTGCCATACACCGCCTTGAAGTCCACTTCCTGCGGGAACTCCATGCCCAGCTCGCTGGTGACGATCTGGCTGGCGATCAGCACCATCGGCGCCCGGTTGCGATTGCTCTCGAAGATGCCATTGATGAAATGCAGGCCACCGGGCCCACAGGAACCGGCGCAGGCGGTCAGTTCGCCACTCACCAGCGAATCGGCACCGGCGGCGAATGCGGCCACTTCCTCATGTCGTACGTGCACCCAGGCGATGTCACTGCCATGCATCGCATCGGTCACATGATTGAGCGTATCGCCCACGATGCCGTAGCAACGGCGGACACCAGCCTGCTGCAGGGCGTCCACCACGATTTCTGCCACGCGCTTGCTCATCGGATACATCCTCGAACGGGGGAACATCCGAGGCTAGACCCGATGAAGTGATGCCACCGCAAAAAAAGGGGACGGAGGGAATTAAGTCGTATGTGCCGCAAACGACTTAATTCCCTCCGTCCCCTTTTTTCTTCAATCGTTGACGTTGATCCAACCTTCCACCGCGCCCAGCTTCGGATTGCGGTAGCGCAGCTTCATCCAGCCGTCCTGTTCATCCAGCATCTCCACGTGGTCGCCCTGTACCAGGTAACGCTTCGTACTCGATGCGCCGGGTCGATCGAACAGGAACAACCGCGCTGGCACCACGGTGGCCTGCTGGCCACGCAGCGGCCCATCCGGCGGTGCGCCCAGGCCATCGGCGATGGCGGTCTCCAGCACACGACCGGCGGGATCATAGGTGCGCCAGACCGCCAGCGGACCCTGCTCGTCGCTCTGTTCCCATTGCAACGCGGCGTTAACCGTGTCGCCCAGCATCAGCACGCTCTCGCTGCGGTAGAGATAGAGCTTCGCACCTGCAAACCGGTACTGGTCGGCGTACCACATCGGGCCACTGCGGCAGCTGCTGGTCAGGGTTCGAGTGGCAGCATCCACGCTCAACCCCATCAGGTCACCGCAGCTGTCGTTGCCGTGGGTGTCGGCCTGCAGCGCGCGGAACCCGGCACTGGACGGATCGAAGTGGTACACCGTCACCGCTTCGTTGACCATGCCCACCGAGGCGCGCGCGACCAGTTCCGGGTAGCCATCGAAATCGACATCTTCGAGAGACCAGCGCGAATTGCCATCGGCATCCGCCGCACCCGCCAGCGTCTGGCGCTTGCCTGACGGTGACAGCTGCACTGCGATGCTGCCGTCCTGCTGGGGATCGGCATGCGCCTGCACATGCGCGGCCACCTGAAAGCGTAGCGTTTCGCTATCGTCCCCACGCGCCTGCGCCGTCGGCGCCAGCACACCTGCCAATACCAGGCCCAGCAGGCATTCCCTGTAGTTCATCATCGCTCCCTGCGGCACCGCGGCGGCACCTTCAACTCAGAACGATACCTCGACCGCTTGCCGCGACCACAGCACCGACTGATGCTTGGTCTGCTGCTTCCACGCCAGGCGGATGGCTTCGATATCGGCACGGCGCTGCGGGGTGTCCTCGTGCAGCACCACCAGCACCTTGGTGCGCAGGCGATTGGGCGCGGCATCACCGCGGAACAGCCACTGACCATACGCATCGAACACGGTCAGTCCATCCGGGAAGCGCGGGGTCACTTCCTTGTCCAGGAAGGTGCGCCACTGCGTCTCGCTGATGGTGTCGGCCTGCGGACGGTTGCCGGCGCCCTGCTCCTCGCCCACGCCGAAGTACAGCTCACTGCGCACCCAGCCGTGGCCGGCGGACGGGCGTGCGGCATCACCCTTCAGTTCGGCGGTGGTGGCCGTGGCATAGGCGCTGGGCGCCTGAGAGGACAGGCTGGCGCAGCCACTGGTGGCCAGCAGCACGGCGAAGACGAGGCCAAGGTGTTTCATCGGTACAGCTCCGGGGAAGGGGGGCAAGGCGAGCCGGCAGCGTACAGCGCCACCGGTCCGGCGTGCTGATGCCAACGGGGCATCAACTCATGCCGGACCGGCAGGGACTTGCATCTGCACCGGCCATCACGCGAAGATAATATATCGCTTCATCCGGATGGATGTAAGTGAAACTATCTCCCCCTTCCCCGTCGTCGTTGTTGCTGGAGCCCCCATGTCCATCCGCCTGCCCGCGTCGCCGCTCGGCCTCGCCATCGCCCTCGCGCTTTCCTCCACCGCCGTCCCGGCTCTGGCCCAGGACGCTACCAACCTCGACACCGTGATCGTCACCGGCACCCGTGCCGCCGACCGCACCGTGCTCGAATCCACCTCGCCGGTGGACGTGCTCACCGCCGAGGACATCCGCAAGGCCGGCGTGGTCAACGGTGAGCTGGGCAGTGCGCTGCAGGCCCTGCTGCCGTCGTTCAACTTCCCGCGCCAGTCCAACTCCGGCGGCGCCGACCACGTGCGCGCCGCACAGCTGCGTGGCCTGTCGCCGGACCAGGTGCTGGTGCTGGTCAATGGCAAGCGCCGCCACCACACCGCGCTGGTGAACACCGACAGCAAGATCGGCAAGGGCACCACGCCGGTCGACTTCAATTCGATCCCGGTCAGCGCGATCAAGCGCATCGAAGTGCTGCGCGACGGCGCCGGTGCGCTGTACGGCTCGGACGCCGTGGCCGGCGTGATCAACGTGATCCTCGACAACGGCGGCGACGGTGGCGAGATCGAGGCCAGCTACGGCGCCAACCACACCGACCTCAAGCCGATCGGCCGCACCCTCACCGACGGCCAGACCGGCAACATCAGCGCCAAGGTCGGCACCTCGCTGGGTGAGGACGGCGGCTTCCTGCGTGTCGGCCTGGAGTACAAGCACCGCAACGGCACCAACCGCGCCGGCTTCGACCAGATTCCGCCGTGGGACCAGACGCCGGACAACCTGGCGCTGCACGGCAAGCGCAACTACGTGCTGGGCGATGGCAAGAGCAAGGACATCAACCTGTGGCTGAACACTGAGATCCCGGTGGGCCAGACGTCGACGTTCTACGCGTTCGGCACCTTCAACCAGCGTGATACCGAAGGCGCGAACTACTTCCGCTACCCCGATGGCGATGCCAACTGGAAGCAGGTCTATCCGAACGGTTACCGGCCGATCTCCGAAGGCGAGAACCGCGACGTGCAGGCCGTGGCCGGCGTGCGCGGCCAGTGGGGTGAGTGGAGCTACGACGGCAGCCTGGATTACGGCCAGAACGACTTCACCTACCGCCTGCGTGATTCGCTCAACGCGTCGCTGGGCCCGACCAGCCCGACCCGCTTCAAGACCGCCGACTACGAATACGCACAGACCGTGGGCAACCTCGACCTGAGTCGTGTGTTCACCCAGAGCGACAGCATCAGCCACACGCTGGGCCTGGGGGTGGAAGCACGGCACGAGCGCTACCAGACCCGTCCCGGCGACCCGGCCAGCTACGCCGCCGGCCCTTACACCGATCGCCCGACCGGCTCGCAGGCCGGTGGCGGCCTGACCCCGCAGGATGCGGCGCGGCTGTCGCGCGACGTGGCCAGCGCCTACGCCAGCCTGTCCAGCCAGTTCGGCGAGAAGTTCTCCACCGATCTGGCCGCACGCTACGAGCACAACGACGATTTCGGCGGTGAACTGACCGGCAAGCTTGGCCTGCGCTATGAATTCACCCCGGCGTTCGCGCTGCGCGGCGCGATCTCCAACAACTTCCGCGCACCGTCGCTGGCGCAGATCGGCTACGAATCCACCTCGACCGGCTACAACGCTGGCGGCCAGCTGGTGCAGGGCCGCCTGTTGTCGGTCAACAATCCGATCGCCCGTGGCCTGGGTGCGCAGAACCTGAAGCCGGAAAAGTCGATCAATACCTCGCTGGGCTTCACCAGCCGCATCGGCGAGCACTTCGACCTGTCGCTGGACTTCTTCCAGATCGACATCGACGACCGCATCGCGCTGTCGGAGAGCATCACCGGCGATGCATTGACCGACTACGTGGCGGCCAACTACGGCGTCACCGGCCTGCAGAGCGCCAGCTTCTTCGTCAACGCCGCCGATACCCGCACCCGCGGTGCCGAGCTGGTGAGCAACTGGCGGCAATCGCTGGGCGATGGCCAGCTGCTGCTCACCGGGACCTACGCGTACACGAAGACCACGTTGAAGAACGTGCTGGCCACGCCGGCGCAGCTGCGTGCACTGAATCCGGACTACGTGCTGTTCGGCATCGAAGAGACCAACACCCTCACCGATGCCACCCCGCGTACGCGCGGCAGTCTCTCGGCCGCATGGAGCAACGACCACTGGTCGCTTAGCACCCGCGTGAACCGCTATGGCAGCGCCACCCGCGTGTTCAACTTCGGTGATGGCTACATCCCGCGCCAGACCTACCAGGCCGAATGGCAGCTGGATGCGGAAGTGGAGTACCGCATCACCCCGCAATGGAGCGTGGCCATCGGCGGCCAGAACCTGACCGACAACTACCCGGATCGATCCAACAGCGATATCCACTACTTCGGCAACCTGCCGTACGACGTGCTGTCGCCGATCGGCAGCAACGGCGCGTACTACTACGGCCGCGTCCGCTATACGTTCTGATTCATCAGTCCGGTAGTGCCGGCCGCTGGCCGGCAACCTCAGGGTGCATCCAGGGACCATGACGGTGCCGGCCAGCGGCCGGCACTACCAGATCCGTAGCCTGCCCTCGACCCCACGTACACGCCCACGCTGGCAAGGTGGGCGTCATGGCTGAACCGCTCCCCCTGCGTCCGCCACCGCCATTGCTGGATGACGCCTGCGCGTTGTTCCTCGATGTCGACGGCACCCTGATCGAATTCGCTGCACGCCCGGATGCCGTGCAGTTGCTGCCGGATGTGCGTGAAGCCATCGGCCGCATCAGCGACCGCCTGGAAGGTGCCGTGGCACTGGTCAGTGGTCGCCCGCTTGAGCAGCTGGATCAACTGTTCGCTCCCCTGAAATTGCCCGCCGCCGGCCTGCATGGCCACGAACTGCGCAGCGAAGACGGTCGCGTCCTGCGCGACGAACACGACGACGACACCGCCGAGTGGCTGCACGCGCTGCACCAGCAGGCGATGCGCTTCGCCCATGGCCATCCCGGCGTGCTGGTGGAAGACAAGGGCGTCGGCCTGGCGCTGCATTGGCGCGGTGCGCCGCACGCGGCAAGTGATGTGCGCGCCTTCGCCGACCGCCATGTGCGTGGCCGTGCCAGCTATCGCCTGCAGCCCGGTGACCATGTGGTCGAATTCGTTCCGGTCGGCACCGACAAGGGCCGTGCCGTGCGCCGGATGATGCAGTACCTGCCGTTCCGCGGCCGCCTGCCGGTGTTCCTCGGCGATGACCTGACCGATGAGTTCGGCTTCGACGCCGCCAATGGCCAGCATGGCTGGAGCGTACTGGTGGGCGAACGGGAACCCAGCAAAGCCGTGTTCGCGCTGCCCGACATACGCAGCGTGCACGCCTGGCTGCGTGAGAATGCCTATTGACCCGGCCACCCCACGGCCGCAACCGAGATGTACCGCGTGATGACCCAACCCGATCTTGATCTGGGCGTGGTCGGCAACGGCAGCTTCGGCGCCCTGGTCGACAAGCGTGCCCGCGTTGTCTGGAGCTGCCTGCCCACCTTCGACGGCGACCCCACCTTCTGTGCCCTGCTCGGCCCCAACCAGCAGACGGGTGGCGACTTCGCCATCGAGCTGGAGGACTTCGCGAGCAGCGAGCAGGAATACCTGACCAACACCGCGATCCTGCGCACCGTGCTGCGCGACGCGCACGGTGGTGAACTGGAAATCCTTGATTTCGCCCCGCGCTGGCGCCAGAACGACCGTTTCTACCGACCGGTCAGCCTGATCCGCCAGGTACGACCACTGGCCGGCAGCCCACGCATCACCGTGCACGCACGGCCACTGGCCGACTGGGGCGCACGCGTGCCCGAGTCCACCTGGGGCAGCAACCACGTGCGCTGGATCCTGCCCGAACACGTGCTGCGGCTGACCACCGACGTGCCGGTGCGCTTCATCCGCGATGGCCTGCCGTTCGTGCTCAACCATCCCATCCACCTGATCCTGGGCGTGGATGAATCGCTCAACCGCTCGATCAGTGGCTATGTGCAGGAAGCCTTCCAGCGCACCCGCGACTACTGGCGCGAATGGGTGCGCTACCTGTCCATTCCACTGGAATGGCAGGACGCGGTGATCCGCAGTGCGATCACCCTGAAGCTGTGCCAGTACGAGGACAGCGGCGCGATCATCGCGGCGATGACCACCTCCATTCCGGAAGCGCCCGGCAGCGTGCGCAACTGGGACTACCGTTACTGCTGGCTGCGCGATGCCGCGTTCGTGGTGCGCGCACTGAACCGCCTCGGCGCAACGCGCACGATGGAACAGTTCCTCGGCTACATCTTCAACCTGGCCACCACCGATGGCACGTTGCAGCCGCTGTATGGCATCGGCTTCGAGGCCAAGCTGGACGAGGACGAAGTACCCAGCCTGTCCGGCTACCGTGGCATGGGCCCGGTGCGGCGCGGCAACCTGGCCTGGGTGCAGCGCCAGCACGATGTCTACGGCAGCGTGGTGCTGGCGTCCACGCAGTTGTTCTTCGACCGCCGCCTGCAGGACCCGGGCGATGCGCACACCTTCGCCCGCCTGGAACCCTTGGGTGAACAGGCGTTCGCCCTGCACGACGTGCCTGATGCCGGCCTGTGGGAGTTTCGCGGCCGCACCGAAGTGCACACCTACACCAGCGCGATGTGCTGGGCGGCGTGTGACCGCCTGTGCAAGATCGCCGTGCGCCTGAAGCGAGATGACCGCGCCCATTACTGGCGCGAGCGTGCCGACACCATCCATGCGCGCATCATGGCCGAGTCCTGGAGCGAGGAGCTGGGCCACTTCACCGATACCTTTGGTGGCCATCGGCTGGATGCCTCGTTGCTGCTGCTGGCCGACATCGGCTTCATCGACGCGATGGATGCGCGCTTCATCGCCACCGTCGACGCCATCGGCCGCGACCTCAAGCATGGCAACTCGCTGTACCGCTATGTCGCGCCGGATGACTTCGGCGAACCGGAAACCAGCTTCACCATCTGCACCTTCTGGTACATCGATGCGCTGGCGGCAATCGGGCGCATGGACGAAGCACGCGGGATGTTCGAGCTGCTGCTGAAACAGCGCAACCACCTGGGCCTGCTGTCGGAGGATCTGGCCTTCGACAGCGGCGAGGCCTGGGGCAATTTCCCGCAGACCTATTCGCACGTCGGCCTGATCACCGCCGCGATGCGCCTGTCGCGGTCCTGGCAGGAGGCATCGTGAGTCGTCTGGTGGTGGTTTCAAACCGTGTGGCCGTACCGGGCGAGAACCGCGCCGGCGGCCTGGCGGTGGGCCTGCTGGCCGCGCTGAAGGAACGTGGCGGCATGTGGTTCGGCTGGAGCGGCAAGAGTGTGCGCGACGGCAGCGGCACGCTGCACACGCAGAAGGATGGCGATATCGAATTCGTCACCCTCGACCTGAGCAAGCGCGAGGTCGATGGCTACTACAACGGTTTCGCCAATCGCACCCTCTGGCCGTTGCTGCACTTCCGCCTGGATCTGGTCGACTACGACCGGGGCACCCGCGAGACCTACCATAAGGTCAACGCGCTGTTCGCCGACAAGCTCGCGCCGCTGCTGCGCGAGGACGACATCGTCTGGATCCACGACTACCACCTGATCCCGCTTGGTGCGCTGCTGCGCGAGCGTGGCATCGGCTGCCGCATCGGCTTCTTCCTGCACATCCCGATGCCGTCGGCCGACCTGCTGCAGGCCATGCCCGACCACCTGCGGCTGTTTTCCGCGCTGTACGCCTACGATCTGGTCGGCTTCCAGACCCAGCGCGACGCCGATCGCTTCCAGACCTACCTGCGCCTGTTCGGCGGCGGCCGCGTGCTCGACAACGGCGAGCTGGAAGCACCGGGCGGGCGCCGCTTCCGTGCGGCGGCGTTCCCGATCGGTATCGACACCGAGCTGATCGCGCGACAGGCCGGCACCGCCGCCACCAAGGCCGCTGTGAAGAACCTGCGCAACAGCCTGCGTGACCGCCAGCTGGCGATCGGCGTGGATCGCCTGGACTATTCCAAGGGCCTGCCCGAACGCTTCCTCGGCTTCGAGCGCTATCTGGAGCGCCATCCGGATCAGCGCGGCTCGCTGACCTACCTGCAGATCGCCCCAGTCTCGCGCGGCGATGTCACCGAGTACCGGCAGCTGCGCAGCCAGCTGGAACAGATCGCCGGCCACATCAACGGTGGGCACGCCGAACCGGACTGGACGCCGCTGCGCTACGTCAACCAGAACTTCACCCACGCCACGCTGACCGGCTTCTACCGGGCGGCGGCAGTGGGCCTGGTCACGCCGCTGCGCGATGGCATGAACCTGGTGGCCAAGGAGTACGTGGCCTCGCAGGACCCGGAAGACCCCGGCGTGCTGGTGCTGTCGCTGCTGGCCGGCGCCGCCGACGAACTCAAGCAGGCGCTGCTGGTGAACCCGCATGATCTGGACGGCGTGGCCGACGCCATCGCCACCGCGGCAACCATGTCGCTGCGCAGGCGCAAGGAACGCTGGCACGCGATGATGGAGCACCTGCGCACCTACGACATCAACCACTGGCGCCGCAGCTATCTGGACGCGCTGGAAGGCTGACGAGGCCGCGCCTGTAGCGTCGAGCCTGCTCGACTGGCTCTTGTAGAGTCGAGCCATGCTCGACTGCTATCGGCAGGGAAAAAAACCCCAGTCGAGCATGGCTCGACTCTACAGAAGGCCGGCGGTCAATCCAGGAACCGCGCGGCCTGCTCCGGTGCGGGCAGGTAACAGGCGTCATGCCGCCCGAACCAGCGGTAGCGGTTGCGGGCCAGCGCGCGGTACGCGGCATCACGCCAGCTGCGCGGCAGCACGCGCAATGCACCGGTCAGGCGCCAGGCGCCGCCCAGCCCCGCCAGCACGCGCAGGATCGCATCGGTATCGGTCCAGGCGCCCTGTTCGTCCAGCAGCAGGAACGACATCGGGTCCTGCGGGTCCAGCCCGTGCGCGCGCAACATCGCGCTGCCCTGCGCGCCCTGCATCGCCGCAAAGCGGTAGCGGCCCTTGCGGTCGAAACGCAGCAGGAAGCGCACCCAGCGATTGCACAGCGCGCACACGCCATCGAACACGATCACCGCGTTGCCGGGCTCGGCGGCGGAATCACTGCGGTTCGAGCCAGCCTTCATAGCGGATCAGGGCTCCGGCCCAGGGCAAGGTCACATCGACCAGGAAAGTGTAACGGGCGCCCTGCCAGGCTTCGCGGCAACGCACACCACCAAACCAGCGCCTCGGCAGCGGGAGCAGCCCGAACGCCCAGACCCGCCGCACCGACCAGTCGATGCCACCCTCGCGGGCCTGCAGATCAAATTCGAAGCGCACCGCGCCCAGCTGCTCGCGCAGGCAGCCCTCGTGTACCCACAGCCGCGACACCATCGGCCAGCGACCAAATCGTCTTGCCCATTGCTCGCCCTGCCCGTGTGCGCTGAACGCCACTTCGGTGGGCAGCGCTTCACCGTCCTTCGGCAACCGCGCCAACGCGGCCAGCAGCGGCACCAGCCAGTGCCGCCCTCTCACGATACGCGCCTGCCCCACGTAGCGGCACGGCAACGGTGCGGCATGCAGCGCCTGCACCGGCGCGGCCAGGGTGGCGAAGGCCGGCCCCAGCACGCGCGCGAACAGCGGCGGGGTCAGGGCGCGATCCAGGCCAGGGTCGCCATGCGCCCGGTGCGACGGTCGCGCCGGTGCGAATACAGGTCCGGATCGGCCATCGTCGACACCGTGCCGCCATACACCTGCGCCGGGTCCATGCCCGCCGCCTGCAGGCGCTGACGTGCCAGGGCGAACAGGTCCACCTTCCAGTGCCCCGGGCGTGTCGCCACAAACGCCGCCTCGGCCGCCGGATCATGGCCGACGAAGGCGTGGAAGACCTCTTCGCCGATCTCGTAGTCGGCCGGCCCGGCCGCCGGGCCCAGCCACGCGCGCAGCTGCGCGGGCGGGGTCTGCATGGCGGCCACCGTGGCCTCCAGCATGCCGTCGGCCAGCCCACGCCAACCGGCATGGGCCGCGCCCACTTCGCTGCCATCGGCCGCGGCAAACACCACCGGCAGGCAGTCGGCGGTCAGGATCGCCAGCACCACGCCGGGCACCGAGGTCACCGCAGCGTCGGCCACCGGTTCGCTTGCGCCAGGCACCGGCGGCGTTGTGAAGCGCAGCACGGTACTGCTGTGCACCTGGCGCAGCCAGTGCGGTGCCGACGGCAGCGCCAGCCCCTGCTGCAGCAGCTGGCGGTTGTGCTCCACGTTGGCCGGGGTATCACCATCGGCCGCGTGCCGGTTGCCCAGGTTGAACTGCGCGAACGGCGCCGGCGAAATGCCCGCACCGTGCCGACGCGTGGTCAGCGCATGGACGCCCGGAGGCGCCGGCCAGTCCGCCTGCAGCAAAGGCAACGCGGCGGCCATCACCAGCGGTCCCGCTCGCGTGCGGCGAAGGCTTCGCTGTCTTCGCGCAGCACCTTCATCAGGTGCAGCATGTCGTCCGGCACCGGCGCGGTGTTGCGCACCGGCTCACCGGTGATCGGGTGCGTGAACTCCAGGGTCTCGGCGTGCAGGGCCTGGCGCTTGAAGCCGCGCAGCGCGGCTACCAGCTCATCGCTGGCGCCCTTGGGCAGCTTCAGCGCACCGCCGTACAGCGGGTCACCGATGATCGGATGGCGCACATGCGCCATGTGCACGCGGATCTGATGGGTACGGCCGGTTTCCAGGCGGCACTCCAGCGCAGTGTGCGCACGGAAGCGCTCGCGCAGGCGGTAATGGGTGATCGCTTCCTTGCCGTCCTCGCGCACGGCCATCTTCAGGCGGTCGCGTGGGTGGCGGTCGATCGGGGCATCGGCGGTACCGCCGGCCACCAGCGCACCCATCACGATGGCCAGGTACTGGCGGTGCACGTCGCGCGCGGCCAGCTGCTCGACCAGTGCGGTCTGCGCTTCCAGGGTCTTGGCCACCACCATCACGCCGCTGGTGTCCTTGTCCAGGCGGTGCACGATGCCGGCGCGCGGCAGCACCGCCACCGAGGGGTCACGGAACAGCAGGGCGTTGACCAGGGTGCCGCTGTGGTTGCCCGCGCCCGGGTGCACCACCAGGCCGACCGGCTTGTTGATCACCAGCAGGTGCTCGTCCTCGAACAGCACGTCCAGCGGGATGTCCTCCGGCTGGGCGTCGGTCTGGGTCTCGAGCACCACATTGAGGGTCACGAGCTCGCCGCCGCGCAGCGGATCGCGCGGGCGCACCTGGGCGCCGTCCAGCAGCACCTCACCGGCCTTGATCCACTCGGTCAGGCGCGAACGCGAGTATTCGGGGAACAGTTCGGCCACCACGGCGTCGAAACGACGGCCGGCAGCGGTGTCGGGGACGATGGCCTGGCGGGCCGATTCAGAGGGTTGTTCAGACATGGCAGGGGGCATTCTTTGAAATTTTGGGGTCCCGGCGGCCGGTTTCAGTCGCTGGACAGGACACTAGGCTATCATCGACCCTTCGTATTCCAGCCGCGTCCCGCCTCGACCCCATGATCCGACGCTCCGCCATGCTCTCCGCGCCCGTCCGCCTCACCGCCCTGCTGCTGGTGCTGGTCATCGCCGCCACCGGCTGCCACCGTGGTGCCAAGAAGGGCGATCGCCCCGATGAAGGGACGCCGGTCGAACAGTTGTACGAGAAGAGCCACAAGCTGATGCAGGGTGGCAACTGGAGCGGCGCCGAAGCCAGCTTCCGCCGCCTGGTGGCCCAGTATCCGTACGGTCCGTACACCGAGCAGGCGATGATCGAGACCGCCTACGCCCAGTACAAGGCCGGCAAGCACGATGACGCGGTGTCCAGCATCGACCGCTTCATCCGTACCTACCCGACCCATCGCAACATCGCGTACCTGTACTACCTGCGCGGCCTGGCCAACTCCAACCGCAGTACGGTTTTCCTGCGCCGCGTATGGTCGCTGGATGCCAGCCGCCGCGACCTGTCCACGCCGCACCAGGCGTATTCGGACTTCAACATCGTGGTCGACCGCTACCCGAACAGCCGCTACGCCGCCGATGCGCGCCAGCGCATGCTGGAGCTGCGTGACGTGTTCGCCCAGCATGAGCTGGACAACGCCCTGTACTACATGCGCCGCGGCGCCTGGGTCTCGGCCGCCGGCCGCGCCAACTACCTGCTGGAAACCTACCCGCAGAGCGCCTTCCAGTACGACGCCGTGGCTGTGCTGGCCGATTCCTACACCCACCTGGGCAACAAGACCCTGGCCGACGATGCCCGCCGCGTCCTGCAGCTGAACCAGCCGGACCACCCGTGGCTGGAAGGCAAGTGGCCGAAGTACCCGTGGATGATCCGCAAGCTGAACCCGTTCGCCGGCGAGAAATCCGCCAGCACCGGCCAGCGCAACGCGCGACTGGAAAAGAAGTAAGAGAGGGCCCCGAAAGGGGCCTTTTCTTTGTCGGTAGATCCACGCCATGCGTGGATGGTTCGTACTCCCATGGACCACGACACTAGGAATTCTACGAATTCCCGGCGGATGCGACGCCGGTCGCATCCCGCTCCGGCGACGCCCTCCACACTGCGGCGCAACGGCCATCCCGGCCGTGAAGGAGCGCCCCATGACCCTACCGCCCCGCCGTTTCCGCCCCCTCGCCTGCCTCCTCGCCACGGCCGTGCTGGCGCTGTCCTCGGGCCCCCTCGCTGCCGCACCGGGTGCACCGGGCGATCTGCTGTCTGCTGCCCCCTATCGCGCGTCATGGGTGCCGTCCAAGGCTGCGCAGGCCTACAAGCTCCACTACCGCACCCCGGATCTTCGCGGCCAGCTGGCCGAAGGCACCGGCCTGCTGTACCTGCCCGCCGGCGCGGCTCCAGCGGGCGGCTGGCCGGTGGTGTCCTGGGCACATGGCACCCAGGGCATCGCCGATCGCTGCGCGCCCTCGGTGTCCGGCCCCTACCAACCCGAACGCGACGGGCGCTTCCTCGATCAGTTCCTGGCCCAGGGCTATGCGGTCGTCGCCGCGGACTACCAGGGGCTCGGCAGCCCCGGCGAGCATGCCTATCTGCATGTGCGCACGGCCGCCCGCAATGCCATCGACCTGGTCAAGGCCAGCCGCCAGTATCTGGGCAACGCAACGCTGTCGCCGCGCTGGGTCTCGGTTGGTCATTCACAGGGTGGCGCTGCAGCCCTCACAGCCGGGCATCTGGCGCCCACCTATGGTGGCCCTTCCCTGCACTACCGCGGCAGCTTCACCACCGGCACGCCCACCGCCGTCGAGCTGACCGCGCTGGTGATGAAGCCGGACAACCGCACCGCCAATCCTGGCGCGCTCAACGCGTATCACGCGTATCTGCTCGACGGTCTGTTGCAGGTTGCGCCGCAGATCGACCGCGTCCTCAGCGACACCGGCCGCGCCCGCGTGGCAGTGGCACGCGAGCAGTGCCTGGGCGAACTGGCCACCACGCTGGACGGTGCGGATACCGGCAGCATGTTCACTGCACCGCTGACCAGCGTGCCGGGCATCTGGGCGGTGCTGTACGACTATCTCGGTGTACCGCGCCGCGGCTTCAGCCAACCGCTGATGCTGGGCCACGGCAGCGAGGACCGCGATGTGCCCTATCTGACCACCCTGCTATATGCCGCAGGCCTGGCCCTGCGAGGCGAGCCGGTCGCGTTCCGGCGTTACCCGGTCGACCACCGCGGCACGCTGGATGCGGCGGCGGCGGATGGCCTGGCGTTTGTGCGGGCACGGCTGGGGGACGGACGCTTCAACGACGCTGCGGAAACCGCCAGCCTCGAACAGCTGCTTGAGGACGCCCAGTAGATCCACGCCATGCGTGGATACGCGGTATACGGGTTGCCGGCCAGCGGCCGGCACTACCGAACGCAGTAGAGCCACGCCATGCGTGGATACGCAGTATGCGGGGTTGCCGGCCAGCGGCCGGCACTACCCGCCAACCGCAGCTTCAGCCCTTGTAGCCGTTGCTGATCGGGTAACGACGCTCGCGGCCAAATGCCCGGCGCGAGACCTTCGGCCCCGGCGCGGCCTGGTGCCGCTTCCACTCGCTGATGCGCACCAGGCGCAGCACCCGGTCGACCACGGCCGCGTCATAGCCGGCCGCCACGATCTCCGTGCGCGACTGCTCCTGGTCGATGTAGCGGTACAGGATGCCGTCCAGCACGTCATAGGCCGGCAGCGAGTCCTGGTCCAGCTGGTTCTCGCGCAACTCGGCCGACGGCGGGCGGCTGATCACGGCCGGCGGGATCACCGGCGCGCCGCCCACGGTGTTGCGCCACTTCGACAGCCCGAACACTTCGGTCTTGTACAGGTCCTTCAGCGGCGCATAGCCACCGCACATGTCGCCGTAGATGGTGGCGTAACCCACCGCGTATTCGCTTTTGTTGCCGGTGGTCAGCAGCAGGCCACCGAACTTGTTGGCCAGCGCCATCAGGATCACGCCACGGCTGCGCGACTGCAGGTTCTCTTCGGTCACGTCCGGCGCAGTGCCTTCGAACATCGGCGCCAGCGATTCCATCAGGCCCTTGAACGCCGGCTCGATCGATACTGCCTCCAGCTTCACGCCCAGTGCCTGGCACTGTTCGGCGGCCAGGTCGTTGGACAGGCCCGCGGTATAGCGCGACGGCAACCGCACCGCGGTGACGTTTTCCGCGCCCATCGCGTCCACGGCCATGGCCAGCACCAGCGCCGAATCGATGCCGCCGGACAAGCCCAGCCACACCTTCTTGAAGCCGTTCTTGCGGCAGTAGTCCTGGATGCCACGGGTCACTGCGCGCCAGGCCAGCGCGTCCATGCTCTCGTCGCCATCGTCCATCCACACGTGCGGCATGAAGCGGCGGGTTTCACCGTCGTACTCCACCACCAGCCACTGGTCGACGAAGGCGGCGGCGGCCGGGTGCACGGTACCGTCGCCATCGGCCACCACCGAGGCGCCGTCGAACACCAGCGCGTCCTGGCCACCGACCACGTTGAGGTAGGCGATCGCCGCCCCGCTCTCACGGGTGCGTGCGGCCAGCACTGCATCGCGCTGGGCATGCTTGCCACGCTCGTAGGGCGAGGCATTCGGCACCACCACCAGCTGCGCACCGGCGCGCACGGTGTCGGCCAGCGGCTCGGCGAACCACAGGTCCTCGCAGATCAGCAGGCCTACCGGAATGCCGTTGACCTCGAACACGCAGCTGCCGCCATCCGGATCGACATCGAAGTAGCGGCGCTCGTCGAACACCGCGTAGTTGGGCAGCTCGCGCTTGCGGTAGGTCTGCTCGACCAGGCCGTCACGCAGCACGCTGGCGGCGTTGTAGACCACCGCACCGGCCGCCTGCGGCCAACCGACCACGGCGGTGATGCCACGGCAGGCAGCAGCGATGCGGGCCATCGCCTGCTCGCACTCGTACAGGAAGCCCGGGCGCAGCAGCAGGTCTTCCGGCGGATAACCACTCACCGCCAGCTCGGGGAACATCACCAGCTCGGCGCCGTACTCGTCGCGCGCCTGGCCGATCATCTCGATGATGCGCTCGGTGTTGCCGGCGACATCGCCGACCGGGAAGTCGAACTGCGCCATCGCGATGCGGATCGAAGCCATGGGAATCCAGCCTGTGGTTGCAATGTGCCCATTGTAGCGCTGCGCCATGCGCGCGCCGGGCGCGCTCACTGCGTGGACAGCCCCGGCTCAGTAGATCCACGCCATGCGTGGATGGGGTTACCGGGATGGTCAGGGCACCAGACGCAGAAAGGCCGCCCGGAGGCGGCCTTTCTGTTTGAAGCAAGAGCGTCAGTCGAGCATGGCTCGACTCTACACAAGCGGTCTTATTTGACCAGCTTGGCGATGGCAGCGCCCAGGTCGCCCGGCGAGCGGACGGTGACAACACCGGCAGCTTCCATGGCGGCGAACTTGCCTTCGGCAGTGCCCTTGCCGCCCGAGGCGATCGCACCGGCGTGGCCCATGCGCTTGCCGGCCGGAGCCGACGCACCGGCGATGAAACCGACGACCGGCTTCTTCACGTGGTTCTTGATGTACTCGGCGCCGGCTTCTTCAGCGTCACCGCCGATTTCGCCAACCATGATGATGCCTTCGGTCTGCGGGTCTTCGTTGAACAGCTTCAGGCAGTCGACGAAGTTCAGGCCGTTGATCGGGTCACCACCGATGCCGATGCAGGTGGACTGGCCCAGGCCGACTTCGGTGGTCTGCTTGACCGCTTCATAGGTCAGGGTGCCCGAACGCGACACGATGCCGATCTTGCCCGGCTGGTGGATGTGGCCCGGCATGATGCCGATCTTGCACTCACCCGGGGTGATGACGCCCGGGCAGTTCGGCCCGATCAGCACGGTGTCCGGATGCGAACGGGTCAGCACGTTCTTGACGCGCAGCATGTCCAGCACCGGGATGCCTTCGGTGATGCAGACGATGACCTTGATGCCGGCAGCAGCGGCTTCCAGGATCGCGTCGGCCGCGTACGGCGGCGGCACGTAGATGACCGAAGCGTTGGCGCCGGTGCTCTGCACGGCGTCGGCAACGGTGTTGAAGACCGGCAGGTCGATGTGGGTGGTGCCACCCTTGCCCGGGGTCACGCCGCCAACAACCTGGGTGCCGTACTCGATCATCTGAGTGGCGTGGAAGGTGCCCTGCTGGCCGGTGAAGCCCTGCACGATCACCTTGGTGTTCTTGTTAATCAAAACAGACATGGGAATTCCTTGGTGTCGAATCAGGCAGCGTTCTTGACAGCTTCAACGATCTTCTTGGCGCCATCGTTGATGTTGTCAGCCGGGATGATGGCCATGCCGCTGTCGCGCAGCAGCTGCTTGCCTTCTTCCACGTTGGTGCCTTCCAGGCGCACCACGACCGGAACCTTGACGCCCACTTCCTTCACGGCGGCGATGATGCCTTCGGCAATCATGTCGCAGCGGACGATGCCGCCGAAGATGTTGACGAAGATGCCTTCAACCTTGTCCGAGGACAGGATCAGCTTGAACGCTTCGATGACGCGCTGCTTGTTGGCACCGCCGCCCACGTCCAGGAAGTTCGCCGGCTCGCCGCCGTTGAGCTTGATGACGTCCATGGTGGCCATGGCCAGGCCTGCGCCGTTCACCATGCAGCCGATGTTGCCGTCCATGGTGACGTAGTTGATGTCCAGCTCCGAAGCGATCACTTCGGTCGGATCTTCCTGGGTCTTGTCGCGCATGGCGACCAGGGCCTTCTGGCGGAACGCGGCGTTGTCGTCGCTGTCGAACTTGCCGTCCAGCGCGTACAGGTTGCCGTCGTCCAGGATGGCCAGCGGGTTGATTTCAACCAGAGCCAGGTCCTTTTCGTTGAACAGGCGGTACAGGTTCACCATGATGCTGGCGAACTGGCCGGCCTGCTTGGCGGTCAGGCCCAGCTTGAAGCCGAAATCACGGCCGTGGTAACCCTGCACGCCTTCGACGAAGTCGACGTTCAGCGAGTGGATCAGCTCCGGGGTTTCAGCGGCGACCTGCTCGATCTCCACGCCGCCTTCCGAAGAGGCGATGTAGGTGATGGTCTTGGTGCCACGGTCGACCAGCACCGACAGGTACAGTTCCTTGACGATCTCGCCGGCGGTGGTCACCAGCACCAGGTTGACCGGCAGTTCAACGCCAGCGGTCTGGTAGGTGGCCATCTTGGTGCCGAGCATCTTGGCCGCAGCGGCCTTCACGTCGTCGGTGGTCTTGCAGAACTTGACGCCGCCAGCCTTGCCGCGGCCGCCAGCGTGGATCTGCGCCTTGACCATCCAGGGGCCCTGGCCCAGGGAGTTGGCAGCGGCAACCGCTTCGTCCGGGGTCGCAGCGACCTTGCCGGCCGGGACCGGGATGCCGTACTCGGCAAGCAGTTGTTTTGACTGGTATTCGTGGAAATTCATGCGTCACCGTGGGAATAGGAACGACCGCACGCAATTCCTCAGGGCCCCGGCGGGGCGCCGGCATGGACCGCGGCGGGCCCACTATTGTGGCCGAGCCAGCGCCGGGGCGCAAAGAAGTCTGTACAAAACGCCACACCCGGCCAGATTTCCACCGCCATTCAGGCAGTTGCGCCCGGGCCGGCGCTGACCACCGGTATCCACGGCAGGCCAAATGCGCGATCCGGGCGGCTCCGGCGGCGTCCTGCCGGGGGCCCTATACTGGTCAACCAAGGTGTGTAGTGTTGGGCTTGCCCGGCAGCTTCCACCGCGGGCCACATAGAAGCGACGAACCCGCCCGGCTTCAGGGGATGCCAGGCAGGGCCGCCGCAGATTCCAGACCCAGGCAGCCAGAAGGGGAGTTCCGGCGTGTCACCCAGTGCTTCATTGATCGACCGCATCGAATCGATTCCGCGGCGTGAGCTGTACTTCTTCGCGCTGTACCGGGTGCTGATCGCCGCGGTCATCGCCGGCCTGCTCTACAGCCCCCTGTCCGGCATGGTCGGCGAGGCCCATCACCCGCGTCTGGCCGATACCGTCGCGGCGATCTATCTGCTGCTGTCGCTGCTGGCCCTGGCGATCGGCCGCAACGAACGCTGGCTGCGCCCGATCGTGGTCAGCAGCGTGCTGGTGGACATCATCGCCGCCACCCTTCTGGCGCATGCCCTGCCCGGTGCCAGCGCCGGCATTTCGATGTCGCTGCTGTTCAACATCGCCGCTGCCGCCACCCTGCTGCCGCTGAGCTGGGGCCTGGGCCTGGCGGTTGCTGCCAGCCTGGCCACCGGCATCGAATACCTCTGGAAGGTGCTCGAAGGCGGTGACCCCACCCGCACGCTGGCCGAGCTGGCCATGTTCGCCACCAGCTACCTGGCGCTGGCCTTCATCAGCTACCAGGTGGGCAACCGCGCGCGCCGCAACCAGCAGCTGGCCAACCAGCGCGGCGACGAAGTGGCCAACCTGTTCCAGATCAACGAACTGATCATCCGCCGCATGCGCACCGGCGTGCTGGTGGTGGACGCCGACAACCGCATCACCCTGGCCAATGAAGCGGCCTCGATGCTGCTCGGCGACAACGACGGCATCGGTGAGACGGGACGGCTGGATCTGGCCAGTGCTGCGCCGGAACTGGCGCGCCGCCTGCAGCGCTGGCGCAACGGCTGGGCGCAGGACGAACTGCCGCTGCAGCTCAACCCCGACCAGCCGGAAGTGCAACCGCGCTTCGCCCGCCTGCTGGCCGGCAGCGAACTGGCGCTGGTATTCCTGGACGACTCCAGCGTGGTCTCGCGGCGCGCCGAATCGCTCACCCTGTCGGCGATGGGCCGCTTCTCGGCCAGCCTCGCCCACGAGATCCGCAATCCGCTGGCGGCGATCAACTACGCCGTGCAGCTGCTGGAGGAAGGCACCGGTTTCAACGAAAGCGACCGCCGCCTGCTGCAGATCATCCGCCAGCAGTGCCAGCGCACCAACGGCATCGTCGAGAGCGTGCTGGGGCTGGCACGGCGCGAGCGCGCCACACCCGAGAACGTCGACCTGGTCGCCTTCGTGCGCCGCTTCGTGCTGGAGTACAAGCAGGGCCAAACGCTGGAAACCGACAGCATCGAACCGATCATCAGCGACACGTCGGTGATGGCGCAGGTCGACAGCAAACACCTGTACCAGGTGCTCACCGTGCTGGTGCACAACGCACTGAAATACGGCCGTATCGGCCAGCAACCGGCGCGCGTGCGCCTGCGCGTGGCGCAGCACGAGCGCAGCGCGGTGATCGACGTGATGGACCGTGGCCCCGGCATTCCCGAGAGCGTGGCCGCACAGCTGTTCCGTCCGTTCTTCACCACCTCCGAGCACGGCACCGGGCTGGGCCTGTATATCGCCCGCGAGTTGTGCCGCGCCAACCAGGCACGGCTCGACTACATCCCGGTGCCCGCCGGCGGCTCCTGCTTCCGCCTGGTGCTGCCCGGCCCGCACACGCTGTTGCCCACCTGATTCCAATTCTGTGCGTCAAACATTTGTCGCTTCCAGCCCCCTCGTTTATCTTTCACGCCCATGAACGAAACCCGCAGCGCCCTCGTCGTTGACGATGAACGCGACATCCGCGAACTGCTAGTACTGACCCTCGGCCGCATGGGGCTGCGCATCAGTACCGCCGCCAACCTGGCCGAAGCGCGCGAGCTGCTGGCCAGCAACCCGTACGACCTGTGCATCACCGACATGCGCCTTCCGGATGGCAACGGCATCGAGCTCGTCAGCGAGATCGCCCAGCACTACCCGCGCACACCGGTGGCGATGATCACTGCGTTCGGCAGCATGGACCTGGCCGTGGAAGCGCTGAAGGCCGGCGCCTTCGACTTCGTCAGCAAGCCGGTGGACATCTCGGTGCTGCGCGGCCTGGTCAAGCACGCGCTGGAACTCAACAACACCGAGCGCCCTGCGCCCGGCCCCGCCACCGAACAGGCTGCACGCCTGCTCGGCGCTTCGCCGGCCATGGACGTTCTGCGCACCACCATCGGCAAGGTCGCGCGCAGCCAGGCGCCGGTCTACATCCTCGGTGAATCGGGCGTAGGCAAGGAACTGGTCGCGCGCACCATCCACGCCCAGGGCGCGCGTGCGGCTGGTCCGTTCGTGCCGGTCAACTGCGGTGCCATTCCCGGCGAGCTGATGGAGAGCGAGTTCTTCGGCCACCGCAAAGGCAGCTTCAGCGGCGCCCATGCCGACAAGCCGGGCCTGTTCCAGGCTGCACATGGCGGCACCCTGTTCCTGGACGAAGTGGCCGAGCTGCCCCTGCAGATGCAGGTGAAGCTGCTGCGCGCCATCCAGGAAAAGTCGGTGCGTGCGGTGGGTGCGGCCAACGAAGAACCGGTGGACGTGCGCATTCTCTCTGCCACGCACCGTGACCTGGCCGAACTGGTCGAGGACGGGCGCTTCCGCCACGACCTGTACTACCGCATCAACGTGATTGAACTGAAGGTGCCGCCGCTGCGCGAGCGCCGCCAGGACCTGCCGGAACTGGCTGCCGCCGTGCTGGCGCGGCTGGCCCGCAGCCACGGCCGTGCCACACCGCTGCTGGCGCCATCGGCGCTGGAAGCGCTGGCCCACTACGCGTTCCCGGGCAATGTGCGCGAGCTGGAGAACATTCTGGAGCGCGCGCTGGCACTGGCCGAAGAAGACCGCATCGGTGCCGACGACCTGCGCCTGCCGCAGCACGCTCCGCGAGCGCCCGGCGGCGCAGCACCCGCAGAAGCCGTGGCAGACCTGCAGCCGGGCGGTGCCGCCCTGCCCTCGTACATCGAGCAGCTGGAGCGCAGCGCCATCCAGCGTGCACTGGAAGAGAACCGCTGGAACAAGACCCGCACGGCTGCGCAGCTGGGGATTACCTTCCGCGCGCTGCGCTACAAGCTGAAGAAGCTGGGGATGGAGTAAGGGCCGAACGGCCCTGGTAGGTGCCAACCTTGGTTGGCGTGCGCCGCCGCGCCATCCACGCATGGCGTGGATCTACCCACCGACGCGGTAGCGCCGGCCGCTGGCCGGCAACCCCCATGCATCGCGTCATCCACGCATGGCGTGGATCTACCTCAATCCTTGGTAACGCGATTGATCTCGGCCAGGCTGGTCACACCCGCTGCCGCCTTCTTCAACGCCGACTGCCGCAGGTCATTCACCCCGATCTGCTGCGCCGCCTCGGCAATCTGCAGCGCGTTGCCTCCGGCCAGCACGATGGTGGCGATCTCATCGGTCATCGGCATCACCTGGTAGATACCGGTTCGGCCCTTGTAACCCTCGGTGCACTCATCGCAGCCCACCGCCTCGTACAACTGGATGCCCGCATCCAGCTGCGCCTGGGTGAAGCCCTCGGCCAGCAACGCGTGCTCCGGCAGGTTGGCCGGTCGCTTGCAGTTGCCGCACAACCGGCGTGCCAGGCGCTGGGCGATCACCAGCGTCACCGAGCTGGTGATGTTGTATGGCGCGATGCCCATGTTCATCAGACGCGCGATGGTCTGCGGCGCATCGTTGGTATGCAGTGTGGACAGCACCATGTGGCCGGTCTGCGCCGCCTTGATCGCAATCTCGGCCGTCTCCAGGTCGCGGATTTCGCCGACCATGATGATGTCCGGATCCTGGCGCAGGAACGAGCGCAGCGCGGCAGCGAAGGTCATGCCGCGCTTGTTGTTCTGCTGCACCTGGTTGACGCCGGGCAAGCGGATTTCCACCGGGTCTTCGGCGGTGGAGATGTTGCGCGTCTCATCGTTGAGGATGCCCAGCGCGGTATACAGCGACACCGTCTTGCCCGAACCGGTTGGGCCGGTCACCAGCACCATGCCGTACGGCTTGTGGATGGCGTCGTGGAACAGCTTCTGCTGGTCCGGCTCGTAACCCAGCTTGTCGATGCCCAGCTTGGCCGCGCTGCCATCGAGGATACGCAGCACCACCTTCTCGCCGAACAGGGTCGGTAGCGTGCTCACGCGGAAGTCGATCTGCTTGCTCTTGGACAGGTTGAGCTTGATGCGGCCGTCCTGCGGCACGCGCTTCTCGGCGATATCCAGCTGCGCCATCACCTTCAGGCGCGCGGCGATGCGCTGGTTCAACTTCACCGGCGCACGCGCCACCATCTTCAGCAGGCCGTCGATGCGCAAGCGCACGCGGTAGTCGTCTTCGTAAGGCTCGAAGTGGATGTCCGAGGCGCCCTTGCGGATGGCATCGACCAGCACCTTGTTGACGAACTTCACCACCGGGGTGTCGTCACCCTTGGCGTCGATGCCGGAATCGCTGCCGGAGGCGCCGAGATCCTCGTCGCCGGCCGCCACGTCCAGGTTGCCCATGCCATCGTCATCGCCGCCCAGGGCGTCGCCGAGGGTGTCATGGCTGGCGTGCCACTGTTCCAGCGTGCGGCGGATCTGGTCCTCGTCGACCAGGATCGGCTCGACCACCAGGTTGGTGTGGAACTTGATCTCATCCAGCGAGTGGGTCGGGTTGCTGGTGCCGACGAACAGCTTGCCACCGCGCTTGAACAGCGGCAGCACGTTGTGCTTGCGCAGCAGCTCCTCGCTGACCAGGCTCATCGCGTTCTGGCTGGCATCGAAGGTGGACACGTCAAACAGCGGCATGCCGAACTCGACCGCGTTGGCGGCGGCCAGCTGCGAGGCATTGACCAGCTTGTTCTGCGCGAACCACGTGGGCAACGGCTGACGGGCCGCGGCGGCCTTGGCCATGGCGTCGCGGGCGCTGGCCTCATCCAGGGCGCCGTCCTGGACCAGGCGACGGGCCAGGCCGGTGATGCCGACAAGGTTGGCGGTGGTTACGGCATTCATAGAAATCCTTGGCTCATGGTCTGGCAGTGCCGGGCACCTTCCAAGGGCACGGCACCGGGTAGCAGAACCTGCCACGACCCAAAGGCCGACGGCATCGCCAATCCATGAGCAACACTGCCTTGCCCGGCACTCCCAGCCTGGCAGACACGATCCTGACTCCCCCGGGGATGATAGCTCCGTCAAGGGTCGACCAGCATCCCATCAGAGAGCGGAAGTGTGATCAGCAGCCGGTCGGGCGATAGCGCGCTTCGAAGGCGCTGCCGTCGCAGCTCCAGATGCCCTCGGCCGAGCGGCGCAGGATCAGGTCCTTGCCTTCCAGCGCGCTGTGTCCCTTCAGGGTGCAGCTGATGTGGCCGACACCGGAGTCGCTGAGTTCGGCTTCAACGATGGAGCAGTGGGCGTTCCGGGCGCCGCCGATAAGTTGAGGCGTAACCTCACTGACAGGACGCCCCTGATAGACAACGATCTCCACCAGCGTCTTGCCAGGGCTGATGTCGGCCAGCGCGGCCGTCAACTGGGTGCGAACGATATAAGGCTGAAATGCCACCATCGCGATCGCGGCAAGTATGGCAATGATGGCCACCACGATCATCAGCTCGATGAGCGTGAAGCCCTTCTGTGTGTTCATGACTCCCCCTGTTTGATCCAGCAATCCCCATTGCTGCGTCATGACTGGACCTCGTGCTCCAGTCAGCACAAGGCCCGCCGAAGCGGGCCTTGTGTCTGGTTCTCGAAGGCAAGCAGAGCCAAGGCTCCTTGCCCCCTTCGGAACGGGCTCTTACTGAGTGCAGCCCTTCGGACGGAACTTTTCCAGCACGTCCGTGGTGACGCAGCTGAAACCGCCAGCGGTGGCCGTAGCACCCGAACCAGAGGCCTCAGCGTAGTTCAGCGCAATGGTGGAGGTGCCACCGATGCGGCCCGGATCACGAATGGTGCAGGTCATGCCGCCCTCATCAACCTCGATCGCGGAGCACGCGCCAGTGCTGGCGGACTGGAAGCCCGAATTCGTCACGGTCGGGGTGCCGCCGTCACTGATGACCATCTCGAACTGGGTCTTGTGCGAGGCCAAGTCGGCCAGTGCAGCGGTGACCTTCGACTTCGAGGTGTAGTCCTGGTAAGCCGGCAGCGCGATGGCGGCCAGGATGGCGATGATCGCGACGACGATCATCAGTTCGATAAGGGTGAAGCCCTTCTGGTTCTTCATTGGTACATCCCCAAGATAGTGGTGGTTGAGTTCAGTGCACGGGATCGGACCGGACAGCGCCGGTTGAGCGGGCCCCGCGCCCTGCGGGTGGATCAACGCAGGTTGCGTGCCAACCCCGGCACGCCTCCCCCTGGATTTCCCCGCGCCCATGATGGCAGCAATTTCGTGGATGGGAACCCCCGGCACGCGAATCTGCGATGGACGCGGCAATGTGACGCAGTACGTCACCTTTGGCCGGCACCCGGCACGAAATCGCATTCCGGGCGCCCCACCAACTGCCCATACGGCCTTGAACCCGCTACCATCAATGGCTAGTTACCCGCCTGGGGATGGCGGGTCTTGGGGAGCCAACATGTCTGTGAGTCGCAGTGCGATCAAGAAGGAGCCCGTGGCCCGCGCCACGATGGAGCTGCAGCCGTTTGTCTGGGAGGGGACCGACAAGCGGGGCGTGAAGATGAAGGGCGAGCAGTTGGCCAAGAACGCCAACCTGCTGCGTGCCGAGCTGCGCCGCCAAGGGATCAATCCGGGCCAGGTCAAGCCCAAACCGAAACCGCTGTTCGGTGCCGCCGGCAGCCCTGTCAAGCCGAAGGACATCGCTTTCTTCAGCCGGCAGATGGCCACGATGATGAAATCCGGCGTGCCGATCGTGTCGGCGCTGGACATCATCGCCAGCGGGCACAAGAACCCGCGGATGAAGAAGCTGGTCGACACCATCCGCACCGACATTGAGGGCGGCTCCTCGATGTACGAGGCGGTCAGCAAGCACCCGGTGCAGTTCGACGAGCTGTACCGCAACCTGGTGCGGGCCGGCGAAGGCGCCGGCGTGCTGGAAACCGTGCTGGACACGGTGGCCACCTACAAGGAAAACATCGAAGCGCTGAAGGGCAAGATCAAGAAGGCGCTGTTCTACCCGATCATGGTGGTGGTGGTGGCCATGCTGGTCAGCGGCATCATGCTGGTGTTCGTGGTGCCGCAGTTCGAAGACGTGTTCAAGAGCTTCGGGGCCGAGCTGCCCGCCTTTACCCAGATGGTGGTGAACCTGTCACGGTTCATGGTGTCGTGGTGGTGGCTGATGCTGCTCATCGCGATCGGTGCCGCAGTCGGTGCGATCATGGCCTACAAGCGCTCGCCGAAGATGCAGCACGCGATGGATCGCTTCGTGCTGAAGGTTCCGGTGATCGGGCAGATCATGCACAACAGCGCCATCGCCCGCTTCTCGCGTACCACGGCGGTGACCTTCAAGGCCGGCGTGCCGCTGGTGGAGGCCCTGGGCATCGTGGCTGGCGCCACCGGCAACACCGTGTACGAAGAGGCGGTGCTGCGCATGCGCGACGACGTCTCGGTGGGCTACCCGGTGAACATGTCGATGAAGCAGACCAACCTGTTCCCGCACATGGTCATCCAGATGACCGGCATCGGCGAAGAGGCCGGCGCCCTGGACGCCATGCTGTTCAAGGTGGCCGAGTACTATGAGCAAGAGGTCAACAACTCGGTGGATGCCCTGAGCAGCCTGCTGGAGCCGATGATCATGGTGTTCATTGGTACCATTGTGGGCGGCATGGTGATCGCGATGTACCTGCCCATCTTCAAACTCGGCGCCGTCGTCGGCTAAAGGTATCAATGGCATTTCTCGACCAGCACCCCGGCCTCGGCTACCCCGCCGCGGCCGCCCTGGGACTGCTGCTGGGCAGTTTCCTGAACGTTGTCATCCTGCGCCTGCCCAAGCGGCTGGAGTGGCAGTGGAAGCGCGATGCGCGCGAAGTCCTGGAGGAACCGGACTTCTATGAACCACCTCCACCGGGGATCGTGGTGGAGCCATCGCACTGCCCGCACTGCAAGCACAAGCTGAGCTGGTACGAGAACATCCCGCTGTTCAGCTGGATCATCCAGGGCGGCAAGTGTCGCCACTGCAAGGCGCCGATCTCGCTGCAGTACCCGCTGGTGGAGGCGCTGACCTCGGTGCTGGTGCTGGCCTGCGTCTGGCAGTTCGGCTTCGGCTGGCAGGGCTTCGGCGCCATCGTGCTGACCTGCTTCCTGATCGCCCTGTCCGGCATCGACCTGCGAACGCAGCTGCTGCCCGACCAGTTGACCCTGCCACTGATGTGGCTGGGGTTGATAGGCAGCATCGACAACCTGTACATGCCGGCCAAGCCCGCCCTGGTGGGCGCGGCGGTGGGTTACCTGTCGCTGTGGACGGTCTGGTGGCTGTTCAAGCAGCTGACCGGCAAGGAAGGCATGGGCCACGGCGACTTCAAGCTGCTGGCGGCACTGGGCGCCTGGTGCGGGCTGAAGGGCATCCTGCCGATCATCCTGCTGTCGTCGGTGCTGGGCGCCATCATCGGCTCGATCTGGCTGTACAGCCGGGGCCGTGACCGCGCCACGCCCATCCCGTTCGGCCCCTATCTGGCCATCGCCGGCTGGCTCTACTTCATGTGGGGTGCGCCGTTGGTGGAACAGTACCTGGCGATGAGCGGGCTGCGCTGAGGGGAGTCCCCATGAGCCGCTATGTGGTTGGCCTGACCGGTGGCATCGCCTCCGGCAAGAGTGAAGTCACCCGGCGCTTCGAGGCGCTGGGGATCGTGGTGGCCGACGCTGATCTGGCCGCACGTGCCGTGGTGGCTGCCGGCAGCCCGGCGCTGGGCCGCATTGCCGAGCGCTTCGGCGCCGACATGCTGCTGGCCGATGGCGGCCTGGACCGGGGGCGCCTGCGCGCCCACGTATTTGCCGACCCCGCCGAGCGGACGGCGCTGGAAGCCATCACCCACCCGGCCATCCGCCTGCTGATGCAGCAGCAGTGCGAGCAGGCTGAGAGCCCCTATGCGATTGCCGCGATTCCGCTGCTGACCGAGGTGGGTGGGCGGAAAGCCTACCCCTGGCTGGACCGGGTGTTGCTGGTGGATGCGCCCGAAGCCGTGCAGCATGCGCGGCTGATGCAGCGCGATGGCATTGATGCCGCGCTGGCCGACCGGATGATTGCTGCGCAGGCCAGCCGCGCACAGCGGTTGGCGCTGGCCGATGACGTGGTGGTCAATGATGGGCAGCCGGAGGACCTGCAGGTGCAGGTGGAACAGCTGCATGCGCGGTATCTGGGGTTGGCCGGGGGTTGAGGCCTGGTTGCCGGCCAACGGCCGGCACTACCGAAGTGCATCCACGCATGGCGTGGATCTACACGCGCGGGGCGCGGCAGCGATCACGGTGGTGGCACAAGCGGAACAGGGCGCGATGCAGGGTCGGCGGGGTTCGTGCCGACCAAGGTCGGCACCCACCAAAGCAGGAGCCCTTACAACGGCTTCGGCGAGAACGTCAGGGTGGCGATCACGCCACGCTGGCCGCCGGGGCGCACGCTTACCTGCCAGCCGTACAGGTCGCACAGGCGGCTGACGATCGACAGGCCGATACCGCCGCCCTGCGAGTGGCCGGCATGCGTGCCGCGGTAGCCACGCTGGAACAGCTTGGCCGCGTCTTCCTCGCTCAGGCCCGGGCCACTGTCGGTTACCGACACCGAGTTGGTGCCGACGAACACGCGCACCTCGCCGTCCTGCGAGTACTTCACGGCGTTGCCGATCAGGTTGCCCAGTGCCACCGACAACGCCGCCTCGGGCGCGTCGATCACCAGATTGCGCTCACCTTCCAGCAGCAGCTCCAGCGGCTTGCCCCCCAGCTGCGCACGGTGTGCGTCCAGCAGCTGCTCGGCCACGCGGGCGACGTTGCTGGTGCCCTGCCCGCGCTCGTTGCGCGACAGCAACAGCAGCGCGCCGATCAGATCGCTGCACTGCTGTTCGGCGCGCTGGATGCGCTGCAGGCGCTGCAGCACCTTCTCGTCCAGGCCGGGCCGGGTCAGCAGCAGCTCGGTGGCGCCACGGATCACTGCCAGCGGCGTACGCAGCTCATGGCTGACGTCTGCATTGAATTCACGGTCGCGCTGCACCACTTCGGTCAGCCGCGAGGAATAGTCGTCCAGTGCCTGGGCCAGCTGCCCCACTTCGTCGTCGGGAAAGCGTGGCGCCAACGGCTCGGGATCACTGGTGCCGCCGCGATAGGCACGCAGCCGCGCGGCCAGATCCGACACCGGCTTCATCACCTTCGAGGCCGACCACCAGCCCAGCACCAGCGACAGCACGCTGAACACCAGCACCGACAGCACCAGCGCGCGGTTGAGCTGCTTGCCGCCGCGCACGCTGTCGGTCATGTCATAGGCGAGGAAGAACCAGGCGTCGGGCGTCTTGCGTACGGCCAGCTTGTAGGAGTACGGCTCGCCGTGCTCATCGCCGCTGACGCTGTGGATGCCATCGGAGAAGCCCGCCCACTGCGCGCGCTCTTCGCGCACCCGGTCGAACTTGTCCTTCGAATAGGCATAGGCCTTGATCTGCAGTACCGGTGCGTCCGGGTTATGCCCGGGGTGCTCGTAATAGCGGCGCGCATACTCGTCGATATTGCGGTTCATCAGCTCTTCCACCAGCTGGTTTTCCACGCGCAGGCGGGCCCAGTTGGTGGCGAACGCAAACAGTGTCGTCAGGCAGAAGCCCAACAACACGAACGAAACGATGATGCGGCTGCGCAGGCGCCGCCGATAAGGCGTGCGCCGGCGCTCCCCCTTGGTTGCCACCGAATCAGGCTTCCGGGGTGGCGATGCGGTATCCGATGCCATGGCGGGTCTGGATCAGCGGCACTTCAAACGGCTTGTCGACCACCGCGCGCAGGCCATGGATGTGCACGCGCAGGGAATCCGAATCGGGCAGTTCTTCACCCCACACACGGGTTTCCAGCTCCTGGCGGGTCACCACGGCCGGGGCCGCTTCCATCAGCGCCTGCAGGATCTTCAGCGCGGTCGGGTTGAGCTGCAGCAGCTTGCCCTGGCGGCGCACTTCCAGCGTATCCAGGTTGTATTCCAGATCGCCTGTTTCCAGCACGCGGGTCTGCACGCCCTTGCCGCGTCGCGACAGGGCGTTCAGACGCACTTCCACTTCCTGCAGCGCGAACGGCTTGATCAGGTAGTCGTCCGCGCCGGAATCGAAGCCGGCCAGCTTGTTGTCCAGCGAATCGCGGGCGGTGAGCATCAGTACCGGGGTCTGCTTGCGCGCTTCATTGCGCAACTTGCGGCAGACCTCGATGCCGTCCATGCCTGGCAGATTGAGATCCAGCACGATCGCGTCGAACTCGTGCACCACGGCCAGGTGCAGACCGGTAACCCCGTCAGCCGCGAAGTCCACGGTGTGGCCCCGGTCCTCCAGGTAGTCGCCCAGGTTGGCCGCAATGTCGCTGTTGTCTTCGATTACCAGGATTCTCACTGTCACCTCTAATTTACGAATTTGCCGATGCGCTGGGCCTGGCCCATATCACGCTGTGCCTTGTCCTTCCGCCGGGCGCGCTCGGCAACGGTAGTGCACTGCGTCGTGGACCGGTTCGAACCCGTGGCCTTTTCACGTTGGCATATTAGACGACTATCTTCACGTGCCTGTGTCAAAACCGTGTTCACGATCTGCTGGTCGTTGAAGACATCGGTTCGTACCTGTTCAGGCATGGAATCGCGGTCAGGATGCTGCTCGACGGCCGTACGCATGCGCACCAGCGCCTCGCGTACGCGGCTGCGGTCGGTCTGCTTCAGTTCGCTGTAGGTCTCGCCATCGTTGAGTTCGATTTCGATGCGCTCGATCTGCTGCTGCAGCGGCTTGCCGGGGACAAAGACCTCACCGGACTGGTTCGATGCAGAGGCGGCGGTGGCCAGGGTCAGGCCCGAGATCAGGACCGCCGACAACAGGAGGGACTTCATGACAAACGAATCCTTGTTTGAGTTGAGTGTTGACTGTATTCGCACCACCTTCACGCCAGCAAGTGCCATGCGCAGGGGCATCGGACAGCCTAGTGGTTGGTGGCGGGGTTGAAGTTGTTGAAGGTGCGCTGGTCGTTGAGCAGGGCCTTGCCCTTTTCCTCGATCCGGCGGCGCTCGGCCACGGTCAGGCAGCGGCTTTTAGGCATGTTGCTGCCGGTGGTGCGGGTGTGCTGGCAGATCTGGCGGCTGTCCTCGTGGGCGCGGACAAGAACGGTATTGATACGCTCCTGGTCGTTGAAGACCTCCGCCTGGACCTGCGGCGGGAGCTCCTGAAGCGTGCGGTGGTCGCCCATGCGCTGGGTGATGCGCGCCAGTGCCTGCTGCACCTGGGCGCGGTCATCAGCGGAAATCTCGCTGTACTCGCCGTCATCGAGGGCCTTCTCAACCCGCCGGACCTGCTCGGCCACCGGTGCCTGCCCGTCCATCTGTATGGCGGTCTTCTCCGGCTTGGCGGAGACAGCACCAGACAGCCCCAGCAACAACGCGATCATCGTGATGCGGTACATCGCCAGCCTCCGGATCCATCCAGGAACGATGGGCGCCACTCTACGGCCGTCACGCTGCCTCCACAAGGGACTTCCGGCGGCATAAAAAAGACCCAGGCGGTGCCCCGCCTGGGTCTGAAGTCGTATCCCGATACCGATCCTGCTGAGAGGCAGAGCTGCGGTTCGCTGAAGGCTACGCCGGCGCCGATTAAAGGCGTGTTAAAGCCGGCCTCATTTGCCTATGAGAATTTCAAGCCATTGATTAATCACGGCTTTTTTATCTTCTCGACGTGCTCGATGATACGCGTGGCCACATCCACCCCGCAGGCGGCTTCGATGCCCTCCAGCCCTGGCGTGGAGTTGACCTCCAGCACCAGCGGGCCACGCGCGGAGCGGATCAGGTCCACGCCACAGACCGACAAGCCCAGCGCCTTGGCCGAACGCACCGCCACCTGCTGTTCGGCGCGGCTGGCCTTGGCCGCCACCGCGGTGCCGCCGGCATGCAGGTTGGAGCGGAAGTCACCTTCCGGCGCCTGCCGCTGCATCGACGCCACCACCTGGTCACCGACCACGAAGCAGCGCAGGTCGGCGCCCTTGGCTTCGCCGATGAACTCCTGCATCAGGAAGTTGGCGTACAGGCCCCGCAGGGCCTCGACGATGCCACGCGAAGCGCTGGCCTTCTCGGTGAGGATCACGCCCCGTCCCTGGGTGCCCTCGTTGAGCTTCACCACGTGCGGCGGCGGACCGAGCATCGACAGCAGGTCGACGGTGTCATCGGGGTTGTCGCCGAACACGGTAACCGGCATGTCGATGCCCTTGGCTGCCAGCAACTGGTGCGCGCGCAGCTTGTCGCGCGAACGCAGGATCGCATCGGACGGGTTGGGAGTGCGCGCGCCCATCAGCTCGAACTGGCGCAGCACGGCGGTGCCATAGCGGGTGATCGAGGCGCCGATGCGCGGGATGACCATGTCCACGCCGGTCATCGGCCGGCCCTTGTAGTGCATCGAAAAACCATCGGCGGCGATGCGCATGTAGCAGCGCAGCGGGTCGAGGATGCGAACGGTGTGGCCGCGCGCGCGGGCCGCCTCGACCAGCCGGCGGGTGGAGTACAGGGAGCTGTTGCGGGACAGGATGGCGAGCTTCATCGCGGCAGGATCGGACGGCAGGCGCGCAGCATAGCGCGGGCGTGTGGCGGGCGGATGATGCCCTGCAGGACGCCGTATCTGCGTGCCTGCCGGGGCTGTGCGAAGATGGCTGTTGCCGGCTACAGGACAGGACACGGCCGGCTTACACAACCCAAGGAGAACCACAGATGCGAATGGGAATTCCGCTGTTGTTGCTGTTTGGCCTGATGGGGAGCGCCGCACACGTACAGGCTGCGCCAACCCATGCAGTCTCCCGGCTCTACTTCGATGCCAACAACACCCTGATCGGCCAGGGCCTGCGCTACTGCACGGGCAAGACACAGCACCAGGGCGTTGCCTCACACGCCAATACCCGCTGGATCGATGTTTCCTACGCCTGCCAGGGCGACTCGACCGACGTTTCCTATGGCAGCTGGGTGCCTGCACAACTGCGGCAGGACTTCTGCACGCTGTACGACGCCTGCACGTCACTGATGCCGTGGCCGGAACCCGGCCTGCCCGGCACCCTCGGCAACGGCTTCTACTCAGACTGAAAGCCGGTAGTCGCCGCACTGTCTCCGGCGATGGCAGCATCGTCGCCGGAGACCCCACCCACTACCCCCCGGAGACTTCATGCCGTTGACGATCCTTCCGCGTTTCTCCGAAGTGGATGTACTCGGCCACGTCACCAACACCGCCCTGCCCGTCTGGTTCGAGGAAGGTCGCCAGGAGATCTTCCGCCATTTCAGTCGCGAGGCCAGCATGCGCGACCTGACGCTGATCCTGCGCCGCTACGAAATCGACTTCCTGCAGCAGATACAGCCGGGACACGAAGTGCGCATCGAGACCCGCATCGAAAACATCGGCCGCTCCTCGCTGTCGATCGTGCAGCAGGCGTTCCAGTTCGAGGCCCTGGTGGCCAGCGGGCGCTGCGTGATGGTGCATTTCGACTACACAACCAACGCCTCGCGCGCCATCGATGCAGAGCAGCGCCGGGCGTTGTCAGGGCTGTTTACCGAGGAGTATGCGCAACAGGTGCAGGCGGCAGGCACATGAGCCATACGGAAGTCCGGTCATCCGCACCCGGTACTGCCCGCAGCCCATTTCTTCAGCTTTTCCAGCGCTTTCCCGGCCTGCATCGACGACGCATGCCGGAACCTCCTTTTTTGATTCGACGCAGTCTAACCTGTGACTGAGGGCCGCTGATCCGCGCGGGGCAGGCGCAGCGAGAAGCCCCCATCGCGGACACGCACGGCCAATGCGGTTTCCCGCCATTCCACAGGCAGCGCCAATGCCGTATGTGGCGTGGGGATGCGTGTGATCGCCTCGAACGTCCAGCGTTCCTCATAGGCTTCGCAGCGAAGCGTTCCGTCATCGCCGACCGCGATGACATCGATCCAGGCCCCACTCCGGGTCTTGCCGCTGCCGCCCATCGCACGGCGGCCAATGGCCTGCCAACGCCCCTGCCAGTGGACGAGCCATACGCCCTCGATGGGACGCAGATCCCCATCAAGCACGCTGCCCGCCACCACCACGCATCGTCCGGACGGGCTGGCAATGACCGTCTCCAGATCGCAGGCGTGACGGTCACTGGGCTCGCCATCAAGACAGAGCGCGTACGGGCAGATGCGTGCGAACAAGGTCGGATGCGCAGTCAGGCGCAGGTCGTCGGGAAGCAGCGGGATGGCCTGCAGCACCCGGGCATCAGGCAGGACATGCCGCAACACCTGCGGCACCCCGGCGGCCAGCGCCGGATGCTCCTGTTCCAGCCATAGACCCCGACAGGGGCGCAGCGTGGTCGATCGACTGGGAATATCCCGCAACCACATCGCGGCTTCGGCATCCCCGCCAAGCTGCCGGCGCTCGTGCAGCTCCTGCCAGAACAGGCTGGGAACAATCGCCAGCAGGTGCATCACCCTCTTGTCCGCTTCGTCGTAGACGATCACCGCTTCGCTGCGATCACTGTAGCCACTGGCCACACGCAGCGCGCTGCCCGCCAGCGCCAGCCACTCGCCGCTGGCATCGTGGCTGCCTGCGGTGGATACGCCCTCGACAATGGCGCCATCGCGCAGCATCAGGGTGCCGTAGGCCGGCCCGCCCATGCCCAGCTCGCCCCAATCCAACAGCACATCATGCGTGGGCGGCTGGGTGGCGAAGGGCAGCTTCGCCCGCGAGCGCAGCAGTGCGCCCCCTACGGCATCGCCGACCAGATCGAAGTGCTGCAGCACGCCGCCCAGGGCAAGGCATGCGGCCAGGCCAACGACCACACCCCAAGGCGACCACCACACCACGCAGATCGCTACCCATATCAGGAACGGTAGCCATTGGGTGAAGCGGCGGAGGGCGATTCGATCAACGGTCATGCAGGCTTGGTGGCGGCGACTGTGCACCATTCAAACCTTCGACGCTGTGCCAGGCAATGGGGTTCGAGCCGGCAATGCCGCTAGACTCTCGCTGATGATGGAACCGATGACTGCCGTGAATCACCGGAATCTGCTGCAGGACATGCTGCCGCGATGGAGAGCACTGGCCAAGGCCCCGGGCCAGCCGCGCCGCACGCTTCGCCTGCCGGATTGGCAGGCGGACTGGAACGCAGGCATGGCCTTGCTTGCACGCCATGCGCGCAATGGCGGTGAATCTGTGGAGGAACCGCTGCAGGGACATGCGGCCCTGGAGCATGCCTACGGCTGGGAGACGGTTGCACAGACCGGCAGCAACCTGCTGCTGAAAAGCGTTGACCGCGGCTTCGCCCCCACGGCGTTGCAGCAGATGCATGCCGACGTAGCAGATCTCTGGCTCGAGCATGCGCGTTTGCTGGCCCTTGCCCGGGACAGCCTGCAACAGCAAGGCCACGACATCGCGCTGGCTGCGTCGTTGCAATCGCGTACAACGCAGCACTACGAATACGCACTGCAGTTGTTGTCACTGGGCGTGCTGCTGGATGCGCAGGAACGCCTGCCGGCGCTGGTGGAGAAGGTGCTCTGTTTCGACACCGACCGTGTGCTGGACTACCTCAGCGCGCCGGCGCTGGGCCTGGTGGAAGCCAGTGATGAGGTCTTTCATCCGCGACCGTTCGCCGAGCTGTTCGCGCCGCTGCGCGACGGTGAAGCGTTCGACCCTTCACTGCTCGCCGGCTACCTGCAGGTGCAGTACCGCGACTTCTTCCTGCTGCCGCCAAAGGCTCAAAAGCGGACCCGGCGCCTGATCGGGCCGAACGCGTGGGGCTACTGGGCATTTGAAGTGGCTGCGCTGGTGGTGCTGTATGGCGGTGACGACGCCACGCTGCGCACCTGCCCGCACTACCCTTCCGACCTGGTGGACTTCGCCCGGCGTTGAGTCAGGCACCTGGCAGGCCGGAAACACCGCCGAATCGATTCTCTTCCTCGTTGCCCGGCAGGAGCATGACAGGAAAGAGGACGAATACGCCCAACGGGATGAAGGCAATCACGACGTACCAGCCAGACTCGTCGATGTCGTGCAGTCGTCGAACGGCCAGGGCCAGCATGGGCGGAAGGAGGACGATGACCGCGCAGACCGTCATGACCCACCCCAGCGTCCGGAACGGCTCGAAGGCCTCCCCGTCGAGCAGCACGGTGCCCGTCAGCCAGTATCCGCCGTCCATCAAGGTGTAGCCCACTGCCACCACAAGGGCAGCAGACAGGGAGTACGACCAGAACTCCTTCCGGTTGGATCGCCCTGAAAAATCAAAGCAACGCCTGAGGGGCAAAAGTGCGGGGATCATTCGCGCTCCGGGCAGCGGACGATGGGAGGCAAGGGTTAACGATCTTTTAGCATCCCCAAGCCCAGCACCAACTGAACCCTGCGGCCCGGCGGACCCGGCAGACAGCGGAGGTTGCAGGAGCCAGCGTCGACGATTCGAACGCGATTGCAATGCGCCTTGTAAACAAGTCACTTGAGCTGCGGTTCGGAGAAGCCACAGTCCAACGCATTGAAGAGAGAAATCAGGGCGCTGCCGCCACACGCTGGACTTCGGTGTGGTTCAACGATTGCGCCGCGTCTGCCTGGGGTGAACACCCTGGAGACATGGAGCGGGCGATGGGAATCGAACCCACGTCAGTAGCTTGGGAAGCTACAGCTCTACCATTGAGCTACGCCCGCATTGCGGGTGAAAGTCTATGCGGAGCGGCCGGTGTTGCGCAATGGTGGCCGCCGCACCCGCCGGGCATGGCCCGGCGCTGCCGTGCAGGCATCCCAGGCACCTTGCGGTGCCCGGGATGTTGCATTCATCAGAAGCTGCCACCCACGGTGGCGAAGATCGTCGCGTCACGGGCGCGCTTCTGCGCGGCCGTGGTGCTCAGGCCAACGTTGCCCTGCAGGCCGAACAGGTCCATGCGCGCACCCAGTACGGCAGTGGCGTAGTTCTTGTCGAAGTCCAGGCCCGGCACGCGGTAGCTGCCCAGTTCCGGCAGGGTCTGCAGCCACGCGCTGGCCTGCTTGGTGTCCTCGAACTCGTGGTCGTAGGTCACCTGCACGTACGGCTTGACGGTGCCGCCATCGAAGCGGGCCTGCCAGCCGATGCGGCCGACGGTCGAGTCGACGTTCTGGCGGTCGTAGCCCAGCGCGGTGGCCAGCGTGCCCGCAGCAGCGCTTTCGTTGTAACCATCGATCTTCACCTTCTGCCAGATCACCGCAGCGATCGGGCCGTGGCGGAAGCCGCCTTCGGTGCCGAACTCGTAACCGGCATTCAGTGCGGCGGTCAGGTTGCTGCCGTCCGGCGAGCCACCGTGTTCGCGGGTAGCCGGGCCCAGCTGGACCTTGCGGTTCACGTCATACGACAACCAGGTGTAGCTGACCTGGCCGTTGACCCAGACGCGGTCGCCATACCAGGCAGCGAACAGGCCGGCGGTGGTGTCCTTCTGGGTGAAGTCGCCACGGCTGTTGCCGAAGTCGGCACTCATGCGACCGAAGCCGGCGAAGCCGCCGACCACCACGCCGTTGCGTGCCCAGTCGACACCGAACAGGCCGGCCGGCGCCACGCCGTCGTACAGGTCGGCGTGGTCATAGCGCTGCAGGTCACCGCGCACGCCACCCCACCACGACAGGCCATCGGCCGGACGGGCGCCCAGGTGGTTGCTGACCTGGTCGGCACGCGAACGGCCGACGGTCTGTGCCGAGTGGCTCAGCACCTGCTGCAGGCGCGGAGCCTCCAGCACGGAAACGGCGTACTGACCCAACAACTGGTGGCCGGCGACGGTCGGATGCACGCCATCGGCGAACAGATAGGTCTGGTACGCATCCGGGCTGACATAGCTGGTCGGGTTGCAGGTAAGAATGCTGACCGTCGAGTTGTTCGGATCGATCTTGCAGGCGGTGCTGGTGACGTTGGTGAAACCGTACATGGCCGGGTTGGCAGCCACTTCACTCAGCACGGTGAAGGTATCCAGCGGAATGAACTCGATGCCGGCCTGCTTCAGGCCACCGTACAGGGCCTTGTTGTAACCAGCGGACAGCGCAGTGGCGGTGGCGGCATTCGGGCCACGGAATGCCGGAGTCAGGCCGACGTTCGGCAGGTTCGGCACCAGCACGTACTGTGCACCCGCCTGCTTCAGCGCGCCGACCAGGGCGATCTGATCGGTAACGGCTGCGCCGATGATGGCCTGGGCCTGCGCCGGAGCGCCAGCTGCGGCGAACAGGTCGTTGGCGCCACCCCATACGGTATACAGGGCATTGCGATCGGCCTTGCCGCCGTTCGCGGCCAGGTAACGGTTAGCCTGCGTCTTCAGCGACGGGATGACGCCCAGCGCGCTCGGTACGTCCACGCTGACACGGGCACCGCCGGCGGCGTAATTGTCACCGTTCTGGCCATTGCCGTTGGCGCCGTTGTTGAGGCCGTAGTAGTTGGCCACCTGTTGTGACCACACCCAGCCCGGGTTGGTGGTGAACTGACCGGTGGCCCCCTGGGTGGCCGGCGGCAGCAACGGGCGGAAGTAACCGGCGTCGGTCAGGCTGTCACCGAAGAACACGGCCTTCGAGTACGGGTTTTCGCCTGCCATGGCCGGAAGCGCGGCCAGCGCGATCGCAGCCGCCATCAGGGAGCGGATCGGGTGTTTGCTGAGCTGCATGTAGAAACTCCTGTGGGGAAGATAGGTAGGAATCCGGCGCACGTACGCCGGCGCACGGTGAATGGTTTCACCGCGCCGCCGTTTGCTCACGCTGCGCCGCCGCATGGATTGTCGCCTGATCACGCCGAAACCTGCTGTGCCGGAGCTGGCGCCCGGTTCAATTTGCAAACGTTCCGATCCCGACGGGCTATCAGCGACAATGCAGGGATGAACATCCAGCTCAACGGCGAACCCCGCACCCTGCCCGCCTCGGCGACCCTCCACGACCTGCTTGAGGCCGAGCAGCTGCTGCAGCGCCGGGTGGCGGTGGAGGTCAACGGCGAGATCGTCAGCCGCAGCCGCCATGGCGAGCATGTCCTGGCCGAAGGCGACGTGGTGGAGATCGTGCACGCGCTGGGCGGGGGCTGAGGCCATCCCGGGTAGTGCCGGCCACTGGCCGGCAATCCGACGCTGCCTGACGCCTCACATCTGCCGGCCAGCGGCCGGCACTACCCCTACCCATCCACGGCCAGCACGCCATTGCGTGATCCCATCTTCAGGCGGATAAGCGATAATCGCGCCATGAACGTTCATGTCTCCCCCGATTCGCTGGTGATCGCCGGCAAGACCTATGGCTCGCGGCTGCTCACCGGCACCGGCAAGTTCAAGGATCTGGAAGAAACCCGCCTGGCCACCGAGGCTGCAGGCGCCCAGATCGTCACCGTGGCCATCCGCCGCACCAACATCGGGCAGAACCCGGGCGAGCCGAACCTGCTCGACGTGCTGCCGCCGGAGCGCTACACCATCCTGCCCAACACCGCCGGCTGCTACACCGCCGAAGACGCGGTGCGCACCTGCCGGCTGGCGCGCGAACTGCTGGACGGCCACAACCTGACCAAGCTGGAAGTGCTGGGCGACCAGAAGTCGCTGTACCCGGACGTGGTGCAGACTCTCAAGGCCGCCGAACAACTGGTCAAGGACGGCTTCGAGGTGATGGTCTACACCTCCGACGACCCGATCCTGGCCAAGCGCCTGGAAGAGATCGGCTGCGCTGCGGTGATGCCGCTGGCTGCACCGATCGGTTCGGGCCTGGGTATCCAGAACAAATACAACCTGCTGCAGATCATCGAAGACGCCAAGGTGCCGATCATCGTCGACGCCGGCGTGGGCACCGCGTCGGATGCGGCGATCGCGATGGAGCTGGGCTGCGACGGCGTGCTGATGAACACCGCCATTGCCGGTGCACGCAGCCCGGTGCTGATGGCCAGCGCCATGCGCAAGGCGGTCGAGGCCGGCCGCGAGGCCTTCCTGGCCGGGCGCATCCCGCGTAAGCGCTACGCCAGCGCCTCCTCCCCGGTGGATGGGTTGATCGGCTGATGACCAATCCCTTCGACAGCGCCGGCTCCAAGGCTCCGCCCAAGCCCTTCACCGTGAGCGAGGGCCGCCGCGAGGTGCGCAGCTTCGTGTTGCGCCAGGGCCGCTTCACGCCTGCCCAGCAGCGCGCGTTCGACGAACGCTGGCCGCGCTTCGGCATCGACTACAACGGCCAGCCGCGTGATCTGGACGCCACCTTCGGCCGCCCGGCGTACAAGGTGCTGGAGATCGGCTTCGGCAACGGTGCCGCGCTGCGCTTCGCTGCCCAGCACGACCCGTCGCGCGACTACATCGGCATCGAGGTGCACGCACCCGGCGTGGGTCGCCTGCTGAACGCGCTGGCCGACGACAACGCCAACCACGTGCGCCTGTACCACCACGATGCCGTGGAAGTGCTGCAGAACGAGATCGCCGATGGCGCGCTGGATGAAGTGCGCATCTACTTCCCGGACCCGTGGCACAAAAAGCGCCACAACAAGCGCCGCCTGCTGCAGCCTGCATTTGCCGAGCTGCTGGTGCGCAAGCTGCGCCCGGGCGGCCGCCTGCACTGCGCCACCGACTGGGAAGACTACGCCGAGCAGATGTGGGACGTGCTCGACGCCACCGCTGGCCTGGTCAACCGCGCCGGCCCGCGTGGCAGCGTGCCGCGCCCGGACTGGCGGCCGCAGACCCACTTCGAGACCCGCGGCCAGAAGCTCGGTCACGGCGTCTGGGACCTGCTGTACGACCGCACCTGACGATCGCCTGAGGACACCGCGCCCCACATGGATACCGCGCTGACGCTGACCAACGACATGAAGCTCGTGCTCGGGCTGGTCGGCTTCACGATGGCGATGTTCCTGTTCGAGCGCATCCGCGCCGACGTGGTCGCGCTGGTGGTCCTGGTGGTGCTCGGTGTCACCGGGCTGATCGCGCCGGAGGAAATCTTCGGCGGCTTCTCCGGTAACGCGGTGATGAGCATCATCGCCACCACCATCCTCGGTGCGGGCCTGGACCGCACCGGGGCGCTGAACCGGCTTGCCGCCTGGCTGTTGCGGCGCGGCCATGGTGTCGAGCAGCGGCTGCTGATGATGACCACGGCCATTGCCGGCCTGAATTCCTCTTTCATGCAGAACCCGTCGGTGATGGCGCTGTACCTGCCGGTCGCCTCGCGACTGGCCGCGCGCACCGGGTTGACCCTGCAGCGCCTGCTACTGCCCATTTCGGCAGCAATCGTGATGGGTGGTGCGCTGACCATGGTCGGCAATTCACCGCTGATCCTGCTGAACGATCTGCTGGCCTCGGCCAACAACAACCTGCCTTCCGGCCTGGCCACCATCGAGCCGCTGCGCATGTTCGCGCCGCTGCCGATCGGCGTGGCGCTGCTGATCGCTTCGCTGCTGTATTTCCGCTACTACGGCGACCGCAAGCTGATCGAAGAAGAGAACCTGGTCAACGACGGGGTCACGCCCGCGCGCACCGAGAGCTACTTCGCCAAGACCTATGGCATCGGAGGCGATGTGTTCGAGCTGGTGGTCAGTGCCGAAAGCCCGCTGGTGGGCATGACGCTGGGCGAGGCCGAGAACCTGCACGATGCCCCGCTGCTGCTGGCCCTGAAAACCGGCAATGACACCCGCCTGGCGCCACCGGCGGAGATGCGCATCTGGGTCGGCAGCGTGCTCGGCGCGATGGGCCCGCGCGAGCAGATCAACGATTTCGCGCAGAACCAGTTCCTGCGCATGTCTTCGCGACTGAAGCACCTGGGCGACCTGTTCAACCCCAGCCGTGCCGGTATTTCCGAAGCGGTGGTGCCGCCTACCTCGAACGTGATCGGCAAGAGCGCGGCCGATCTGCGCCTGCGCAAGGAGCGCGGCATCAGCCTGCTGGCGATCAACCGCGACAAACAGGTGATCCGCGAGGACGTGCGCGACGTGCAGCTGCGCGCCGGCGACATGCTGGTCTTCCACAGCATCTGGACCGACCTGGCGCAGGCCGCCCGCAGCCGTGACTTCGTGGTGGTGACCGACTACCCGACCGGCGAGCAGCGCCCGCACAAGTTCAAGATCGCGATGGCGATCTTCGCCTTGACCATCCTGATCGCGCTGACCAGCAAGCTGCCGGTGGCGCTGACGCTGATGACCGGCGTGGCCGGCATGCTGCTGACCGGCGTGCTGCGCATGGACGAGGCGTATGCCTCGATCAACTGGAAGACGGTGTTCATGATGGCCGGGCTGATCCCACTCGGCTGGGCGATGGATTCCAGTGGCGCGGCGGCATGGGTGGCCGGCCATACCATCGACAAGCTACCCACCGGTATTCCGGTATGGGTACTGGAGGTGGCGCTGGCGCTGCTGACCACGGCGTTCTCGCTGGTGATCAGCCATGTGGGCGCCACCATCGTGATGGTGCCCATTGCGGTGAACCTTGCGCTGGCGGCGGGCGGCAACCCGACGGCGTTCGCGCTGATCGTGGCGCTGTCGGCGTCCAACAATCTGATGACGGCCTCCAACCCGGTGATTTCGATGATCACCGGCCCGGCCAACTACACCCCGCGCGAGATGTGGCGGGTCGGCGGCCCGCTGTCGCTGATCTACACCTGCGTGGTGGTGCTGATGATCAACCTGATGTTCTGAGGGTTGGGTTTGTTGGCAGGGCTGCGCCCTGCACCCGCAGAGGCAACGGCAACGGCCGAAGCAACAGCAACAGCGGGCTATCCGTGGGATGGCGGGGTGGGTCCGGTTGCGGGGGACGCTGCAAGTCCACCTCCGGGGCCCGGCCCAGCCGCTGGCGGCTGTGCGTTCGGGCGCTTGCGAAGCAGTGCTTCGCAAGCAAAGCGCCCTCACCCATGTAAGCTCGGTCGCCGCTTGTTCGTGTGCGCTTTCCTGCGCACACGGCAAGACCGGGGTTGGGCGTCCTGCCCAACCCGCCCGAGGCATGCCTCGGGCCCATGCGGCTCACGCCCCCGCAACCGGACCCACCCCGCCTTAGACAGATTTCCGCGATCTGTCGGAACGGCGTCGTGCACCGCTGGCGTCGTGCACCGCTTTGGTAGGTGTCGACCTTGGTCGACACAGTAGATCCACGCCATGCGTGGATGCTCGTGGATGCCTTTGTAGAGTCGAGCCATGCTCGACTGCTTCTGGCCTGATGGGGTCAGAGCCGCTTTCCTGCGGAAAACGGATCCGCCCCCTGGCCCGGCCTCAAGCCAGATAAACCTGCCCGTCGCGCACATCCACCGGCACGGCGCGCAGGCGGTCGCCCTTGCAGGGGCCGGCGATGCAGTCGCCGCTGTCCAGCGCGAACGAGGCGCCGTGGGCGGCGCACACCAGGTGGCCTTCGCGGCTCTTCAGGAACTGGCCAGGGGCCCAGTCCAGGCGACGGCCGGCGTGCGGGCAGATGTTCAGGAACGCGCGCACCTGCGCGCCGTCGCGGTACAGCACCAGCGATTCGGCATCGCCATCAACCACCGCTTCGACCTCGGCAAACGCGCCATCGGCAATGGCATCAAGGGCGATCAGGGCAGCAGCGACAGTCATGGCGAAGGCTCGGACAGTAAACGCGCATTGTCGCACGCCCACTCAGGTGACTGGCTGCAACATGAACACAAGTCATTGATTCGTAATAAGCACAGGCTATATTTAACGAGTTTTTCACTCAATGACAGTGGCACGTCCCGATACTCTGGTTTCGCTGATCCCAGCCTATCGAGCCGCCATGTTCAATCGCGCATCCGCCTTCAACCAGTTCCGCACCCTGTTCGCGCCGCGCAAGCCGCGTCACCCGCTGGTGCGCGTTGCCGTGGGCCTGCTCGGCCTGGCGATCCTGGCGGCGATGGTGTTCATCGGCGTGTTCGTCGGTGCGGCGATGATCCTGGTCGGCCTGGCGTGGAAGCTGCTGGCCTCGCGCAAGCCGGGCGTTGCCCGTCCGGTCGATCCGACCGTGGTCGAAGGCGAGTACCGCGTGGTGCGCAAGCCGGTGCTGCCGGCCTCGCGTTGATCCACGGCCTCCGCGCCCGCTGACGGCGGGCGCCATGCGTTCTAGACTGCGGGCACGCCCTTCCTGGATGCCCGCATGTCCGATGTCTCCGATGTGATCCCTGCCGTAGCCCTGCCGCGTGTGCCGGTAGCCGGTGGCGGCAGCTTCCCCGTGCACCGTATCTACTGCGTCGGCCGCAACTTCGCCGACCATGCCCGCGAAATGGGCGCAGCAGTGCCGGCGGCCGACGATCGCGGCCGTCCGATGTTCTTCAGCAAGCCGGCCGATGCGATCGTGGTCGGCCACGACGATGCCATTCCCTATCCCCCGGCAACCGCCAACCTGCACCACGAAGTGGAGCTGGTGGTGGCGATCGGCCGTGACGCGCCCGTGGGCGAGCTGGCCATGGCCGACGCCGAGGCGCTGGTCTACGGCTATGCCGTTGGACTGGACCTGACCCGCCGCGACCTGCAGGCCGCCGCCAAGGACAAGGGCCACCCGTGGGATGCGGCCAAGGGCTTCGATGCTTCCGCGCCGATCAGTGAAATCGTCCACGCCGAGGAAGTCGGCGACCTGGCCGCGCTGAACCTGTCGCTGGAGGTCAACGGCGAAGTGCGCCAACAGGCGCTGCTGGACCAGATGATCTGGAATGTGCCCGAGATCCTGCACGAGCTGTCCAAGCTGTGGCAGCTGCGCGCCGGCGACCTGGTGTTCATGGGCACCCCGTCCGGGGTGGCTGCGCTGAAGCCCGGCGACCGCTTCAGTGCCCGCCTGGAAAACGTGGCCGAGCGCCACGGCGTGATCGCCGGCTGACATCACCTGCGCTACCCTGCGCGCTGTCCACTTCCCCCACCGGAGAAAAACAACAATGGGAATGCTCACCGAGTTCAAGGAATTCGCGATGCGCGGCAACGTCATCGACCTCGCCGTCGGTGTGGTGATCGGCGCGGCCTTCGGCAAGATCGTGACCGCACTGGTCGAGAAGATCATCATGCCGCCGCTGGGCATGCTGATCGGCAAGGTGGATTTCTCGCAGCTGGCCTGGACGTTGTCACCGGCCAGCATCGGTGCCGACGGCAAGGAAATCCCGGCCGTGGTGATCGGCTATGGCGACTTCATCAATACGCTGATCCAGTTCGTGATCGTGGCCTTCGCCATCTTCCTGGTGGTCAAGACGATCAACCGCCTGTCGCGCAAGCAGGAAGCCGCCCCGGCCGCACCGGCCGAGGAAGTGGTGCTGCTGCGCGAGATCCGCGACAGCCTGAAGAAATAAGGGTGCTGGGCGCCGACTGGCGCCCCACCCATCTGTAGAGTCGAGCCATGCTCGACTGGGCGAAATGAAGCAGTCGAGCATGGCTCGACTCTACATAAGCATGTGAAAGCCCCGCCCTGGCGGGGCTTTCGCTTTGCCGGTCATGGCGGAAAACAGCGTTCGCGCCAGCCATGACCTCCCGCCCATGCGCCGGGCTGAACGACTGTTAAGCTCCAAGGCTTGGTCCCTTCCCGGAGCTGTCCATGCGTCGCCGCGTCCTTGCCATCGCATCCTCCCTCGCCCTGCTGGCCACCCCGGCCTTCGCAGCGCCGCACACCACCACCCTGCCCCCGGCGTCGCTGTCCACCGCTGCGCAGCTGCGCGACCAGGCGCTGGCCGATGACACCGGCTGGAAAGTGGTTGAATCGCTCACCACCGAAATCGGCCCGCGCATCGCCGGCAGCGAGGCCGACGCCCGCGCCGTGGCCTGGGCCGAAGCCAAGTTCAAGGCCCTCGGCTTCGACAAGGTATGGAAGGAACCGGTGACGTTCCCGAAGTGGGAGCGCCGCAGTGAACACGCCGCGGTGACCGGCAGGAACCCGCAGCCGCTGCAGATCACGGCGCTGGGTGGCAGCCCGGGCGGCACCGTTGAAGCCGAAGTGGTCCGCTTCGCCGACCTGGCCGCACTGCAGGCCGCACCGGCCGGTTCGCTGAAGGGCAAGATCGCCTTCGTCGATTACCAGATGCTGCCGTTCCGTGATGGCCGCGACTATGGCCGTGGTGGCGCGATCCGCAGCAAGGGCCCGTCCGAAGCAATCCGCAAGGGCGCGGTCGGTTTCCTGATGCGCTCGGCCGGTACCGACTCGCACCGCGTGCCGCACACCGGCATCACCCGTTTCGACGACGGCCTGACCCCGGTGCCGTCGGCGGCGCTGTCGGTGCCCGACGCCGATCAGCTGGCCCGCCTGCTGGCACGTGGCAGCACCACGGTGAAGGTGGCGCTGGACTGCGGTTGGGATGGCACCGCCACCTCGTACAACGTGATCGGTGAGATCACCGGCCGCAGCCTGCCGAAGGAAGTGGTGGTGATCGGCGGTCACCTGGATTCATGGGACCTGGGCACCGGCGCGGTGGATGACGGCGCAGGCGTGGGCATCACCATGGCTGCGGGCCATCTGATCGGCCAGCTCAAGCAGGCGCCGAAGCGCACCATCCGTGTGATCGCGTTCGCCAACGAGGAGCAGGGTCTCTACGGCGGCAAGGCCTACGCCGAGGCGCATGCCAAGGACGTGGCCCTGCACCAGCTGGCGGCCGAGAGTGACTTCGGTGCCGGCCGCATCTATGCCTTCAATACCGGTTCGCCGAACCCGGAAGGCTCGCGCGAAGCGACGAAGCAGATTGCCGAGGTGATGAAGCCGCTGGGCATCGAGTACCAGGACGACAAGGGTGGTCCGGGCCCGGACGTCGGCCCGTTGGCCGCCAAGGGTGGCGCGTGGGCATGGCTGGCGCAGGACGGCTCGGACTACTTCCACCTGCACCACACCGCCGACGACACGCTGGACAAGATCGACCCGAAGGCGCTGGCGCAGAACGTGGCCGCGTACACCGTGTTCGCGTACCTGGCCGCGGAAGCCGATGGCAGCTTCGGCAGCGAGGCCAAGGCGACCACGCCGCCGAACGAGTGATGTGGTAGCGCCGGGCCATGCTCGGCGAAAGCAGCGGGAAGGGCGGTGCGAACCAAGGTTCGCACCCACCGGGTAATGGCGCTCCCACCGGGTAATGGCGTGCGGTCAGAGCCCTCGCGTTGGCGAGGGATCTGACCGCGATTCTGTCAGCCCTCCCACACGCTGGTGTTGCGCACACCCAGCAGCTTCGGGTTGAACAGCGGATCCTTGCCCGCCTGGCGATGCTGTTCGTAGTCGCGCAGCGCCGCCAGCGCTGGCTTCTGCAGCAGCAGGATGGCGATGATGTTCAACCAGCTCATCAGGCCGACGCCGATGTCGCCCAGCGACCACGCGATCGTTGCACTGTTCACCGCTGAGTAGCCGGTCGCGGCCAGGAACAGCAGCTGGAACCCGCCCATCACCCACGGCGCGGGACGATCACGGCACAGGTAGCTGATATTGGTCTCGGCCATGTAGTACAGCGCCAGGATGGTGGTGAACGCGAACGGCAGGATCGCCAGCGCCACGAACGAACGGCCGAAGCCAGGCAGCGCGGATTCCACCGCGTGCTGCACGAAGCGTGGCCCGGCCTCGACGCCCGGCAGGTTGCCCAGCAGCAGGCGCGCCTCATCCGGAATGCCGTTCACAGCCGGGTCGTAGACGTTGTACAGGCCGGTGGAGAGGATCAGGAACGCGGTGGCGCTGCACACCACCATCGTGTCGATGTAGACCGAGAACGACTGCACCAGGCCCTGCTTGACCGGATGAGTGACTTCGGCGGCAGCGGCCGGATGCGCACCACTGCCCATGCCGGCCTCGTTGGACAGCACACCACGGCGCACGCCCCACTGGATGGCGGTGCCGATCATTGCACCGAACGCTGCATCCACACCGAATGCGCTGCGCAGCACCAGCATGATCACCTCCGGCACCTTCTCGGCGTTGAGCACCATCACCAGCGCGGCCACCAGCAGATACGCCACCGCCATCAACGGCACCACCCACTCGGCAACCCGCGCGATGCGGCGCACACCGCCGATCAGGATCGCGCCCAGCACCACCAGCAGAACCGCCGTGGTGGTCATCACCGGCACGTTCCAGGCTTCGTTCACCGCACTGGTGATCGCATTGGACTGCGTGCCGGCCAGCATCGCGCCGGCCAGCACGGTGACCAGTGCGAACAGCACCGCGTACCAGCGCTGGCCCAGGCCTTTTTCGATGTAGTAGGCCGGGCCACCGCGATACTGGCCCTTGGCATCGCGGTCCTTGTAGATCTGCGCCAGCGTGGATTCGATGAAGGCGCTGGACGCGCCAAGGAAGGCGACGATCCACATCCAGAAGATCGCGCCCGGGCCACCAAAGGCGATGGCCATGGCAACGCCGGCGATGTTGCCGACGCCGACGCGGCTGGACAACGACAGCGACAGGGCCTGGAACGGTGACACACCGGCTTCGGAGCGCTCGTGCCGGAACATCAGGCGCAGCATCTCTGGCAGCGCGCGCAGCTGGATGAAGCGGGTACGCACGCTGAAGTACAGGCCAGCGAGCAGGCACAGCACCACCAGGTACGGGCTCCAGACGATGCCGAGGATGGTGTTGACGATGGATTCGATGTTCATCGGCAGCCCCTCAGAAGAACATGCCCAGGGCGACCTGGGGGCTGATGATGCGGCCGATATTGCGCCCGGCCACGGTGAATTCGACGCCGGCGATCAGGCCCAGCGACGGGCTGAAGTGATACTCCACCGCCGGCGCCAGGCTGACGTTGCGGCTGGCCGGACGGTGCTCTTCAATCCGCTCGATCGCACCACTGCCGTTGCGTGCGAAGCCGCTCAGACGCTGGCCGGTCTCGCGGCTGGCGGCCACTTCCATCACCCCCACCCAGCGCGAATTGAAGCTGTACTCGGCGCCTACCGACAGGCCCAGTACCGAGCCGCGCGAAATGTGCCCCTGGAAGCTGTCATCGGTGCCGTACACGCTGGTGCCGGAAATGGCAGTGCGCGACGGTGCCGGCCCGGCGCTGAGCTGGGCGCGCCAGCGCACGGGGCGGTCATTGCCCAGCCACACCACCTGCTGCACGCCCAGCGCCGCGGTGGTGCGCTGAACGCCGTCGCCCTGTGCATCCAGCGGATTGCCGGTGATACGGTCGTGGCTGCCGGTGCTGAAACGCTGCACCAGCGCGACCGAGATGGCCGGACGGGTGCCATCGGCATTCGGCGCCTGCAGCAGGTACTGCAGGCGTGCGGTGGTGTCACCGGCGCGGAAGCCGCTGCTGCGCGCACTGCCGGATTCGGAGCGCGAGGCGCTGAGATTGACCTGGCCCATCACCCGGTCACTGAAGCCATAGATGATCGGCACCACCGTGGCCCAGGCGCCACTGTGCCCGGCACTGCGGCGACGATCACCGTTGTTGTCGTAGTGGTCGCGGCTGTCGACCCGCACCAGATAGGGCTCGATGTACCAGTTGCCCTGCGGCAGGCCGGCGGGATTGGGAGTGATCAGCGGTCCGGTGAAATTGACGCCATCCAGACTGCGTTCCGCGGCCTGTAGCGATGGTGCAGCAAGCGCAGCGAGTGCCAGCACCAGGCAAGTGCGACGTGTGCGGCGTTGGATTCGATGCATGGAACCACTCCTGTACGACGTTGGAAGGAACTCCACCGTGCGATGCAGGAAACAGCTCAGCAATGAGACAAATACTAAAATTGCTTGCGTACCCATCAAACGTGTTTGATGCAACGCAAGCTGACGCAGATGACCCAATTTGCTGCGCGTGCATCGTTTGCGCTCTTGCGCCGCGCAAAAGAAAACCCGGCCGCAAGGGCCGGGTCAGGAGATAAACACAGCATCAGCACGACGGGATCATCCGTGGCGGCGGCTCGCCCACTGCGCCAGCAGTACGGCCGTGGCCGAGGCCACGTTCAGGCTTTCCACCGCGCCGCTGCCGGGAATCGAGACCTGCAGGTCGCATTCGCTGGCAAGCCCGCGGTCCATGCCCTCGCCTTCAGCGCCCATCACGTACACCAGGCGCGACGGCAGCGACGCACGGAACACGTCGTCGCCACCATCAACGAGGGTCGCAGCCAGCCCGAAGCCGGCTGCGCGCAGCTGCGCCATCGCCTGGGCGGTCTCCGGCAACTGCACCAGCGGCACCGACTCCGCACCACCCTCGGCCACGCGTGCGGCGGCACCGGACAACGCCAGCGTGCTGCCGGACGGCAGCAGCAGCGCCTTGACGCCGAAGTGCGCGGCCGAGCGCAGGATCGCACCGAAGTTGTGCGGATTGCCGACACCGTCCAGCCACAGCGCCAATGCCGGGCCTTCGCCCAGATCCGCCAGCCACTGCGCCAGCGGCACGACGGGCGCGCGCAGCACGTCGGCCACCAGGCCTTCGTGGTGCGTGGTAGCGGCCAGCTTGTTGAGGTCGCCCTCCTCCACCACGCGGTAGCCCACACGGTTGGCCACGCACCACTTCAACACCGGCTGCATGCGCGGAATCAGCGCATCCACCAGGTACAGCTTGCGCAGTGCCTGCGGGCGCTTGGCGAACAGGGCCTGCACGGCGTTCCAGCCGTACAGGCGCAGTTCGTCGTTGCCCCGCCCCGGCGGTGGCGGGGTGCCGCCCTCACGCGGCGGCAGCGGGGTGGCCCGTGGCGGTCGCGACGACGGACGGCGGGCATTCTTCCAGGGATCATTCACTACGGGACAACTCCAGCTTGCGTTGACGCCAGAAATCGGCGTTCTTGATGCCCAGGGCATCGGGGTCGAAAATCGGATCCAGGCCCAGCTTCTTCTGCCGCTCGTAATCGCGCAGGGCCAGCATGGCCGGCTTCTGGATGATGAGGATGGCAATGATGTTCAGCCAGGCCATCAGGCCCACGCCGATGTCACCCAGCGCCCAGGCCAGGGTTGCATTATGGAACGCGCCGAACACCACCATGCCGATGATGCCCAGGCGCAGCACCAGCACGGTCAGCGGGCGCTTCTTGTTGTGGTTGACGTAGGTCAGGTTGGTTTCGGCCATGTAGTAATAGGCCATGATCGTGGTGAAGGCGAAGAAGAAGATCGCGATCGACACGAACGCCGAGCCCCAGCCCGGCAGCACGGCTTCCACACCCGCCTGGGCGTAGCCCGCGCCTTCCGGAATGCCGGCCAGGCCCTGGAAGATCGGCGGGGCGCCAGCACCTGCCGGCGAGTACACGTTGTAGGTGCCGCTGGCCAGGATCAGGAACGCGGTGGCGGTGCACACCATCATGGTGTCGAAGTAGATGGCGAAGGCCTGCACGTAGCCCTGCTTGGCCGGGTGCGAGACTTCCGAGGCGGCTGCCGCGTGCGGGCCCGAGCCCTGGCCGGCTTCGTTGGCGTAGATGCCGCGCTTGATGCCCCACTCCACCGCCAGGCCCATCATCGCGCCGAATGCCGCATGGGTACCGAAAGCGCTCTTGAAGATGATGCCGAACATTTCCGGCACGCGGTCGTAGTTGATGATCATGATGACGATGGCGGTCAGGATGAAGGCTGCCGCCATGAACGGCACCACCACTTCGGCGAAGTTGGCGATGCGCTTGACGCCGCCGAAGATCACCACGCCCAGCAGCAGCGCCACCACGATGCCGATGCCCAGCTTCAGCGCCTGCACCGACTCCATGCCCATCGTCTGGCCATCCAGCGGACCACACAGCGCGGTGCCACGGCAGGCGTTGATGATGCTGTCGGCGATGGCGTTGGCCTGCACGCCGGGCATCAGGAAACCGGCGGCAATGATCGTGGCAATAGCGAAGACCAGCGCGTACCACTTCAGGCCCATGGCCTTTTCGATGTAGTACGCCGGGCCACCACGGTAGCGGCCTTCGGCGTCCTTGGTCTTGTAGATCTGTGCCAGCGTACATTCCACGTACGAGGTGGAGGCGCCGAGGAAGCCCATCACCCACATCCAGAAGATCGCACCGGGGCCGCCGAAGGCGATGGCGGTGGCCACGCCGGCGATGTTGCCGATACCCATGCGCCCGGCCATCGACATGGCCAGGGCCTGGAAGGACGACACACCGGCGTCGGATTTCTCACCCTTGACGGTGAGGCGGCACATCTCGAGGAAGCCGCGGATCTGCATGAAGCGCGTGCGCAGGCTGAAGAACAGGCCGGCGCCCAGGCACACGAAGATCAGTGCCTTGCTCCAGATGATGCTGTTGATGAAATGTACGGTAGCTTCCACGCGCGCTCTCTCCAGTCGGCGGGTTGTGAGGACGTCCCGTCGGCTGGAGGGGACCGGTCGATTCTCCCTGATCGAAGGCCGCTGCGGTAGCGCTGTGTTGTAGAGCCGAGCCCATGCTCGGCGTGGTGATGACGGCGGCCGAGCACGGCCTCGGCTCTACTGCGGCTGGCCCGCGTGTTCAGGGCAGCTGCGTGCGCACCCGGGCGAAGCGGCGCAGGTCGTGCAGCACCCCGCGCTTGTAGACCGCGCAGCGGTCCACGCCTTCTTCCTGGAAGCCGTTCTTTTCCAGCACCCGGGCCGAGCCGAGGTTGAAATCGACCACCCCGGCCTGCAGCCTGAACAGGCGCAGCTCGTCCATCACCCAGGGTGCGAACAGGCCGACCACCCGGGTCATCAGGCCCTGGCCCCAGTAGGCCTGGCCCAGCCAGTAGCCCAGTTCAGCCATGTGCCCGCGCTCGGCACTGCCCTGCTGGGCCCCGACGCTGCCGCAGGCCTGGCCGTCGATCTCGATGGCCAGGTTCAGGGTGCCAGGGGCCAGCACGCGACCGGCGAGGAAGGCCTCGCCATCCTCGCGCGTGTACGGGTACGGGAAGCGATCGCGCAGGCCCCGCGATACCTCGGCGTCGTTGGCATGGCGCAGCAGCGATTCCAGATCATCCGGGCGCCAGGGGCGCAGTTGGAAGCCGTCGCCTCGCAGCACGGTGGTCGGATCAGGCATGACCACCCACCGAGGGCGACTCCGCCTCCTGCTTCTCCAACTCGCGCTTCACCGCTTCCGGCGAGCGGGTGTAGGGCGCCAGCCGCGCGTAGAACGCCGGCACCACGAACAGCGACAGGAACGTCGAGAGGGTCACACCGAAGATGATCACGATGCCGATGGTGCCACGGCTGGCCGAACCGGGGCCACCGGCCACCACCAGCGGAATCGCACCGACCACGGTGGCGATCGAGGTCATCAGGATCGGGCGCAGGCGCACCATCGCCGATTCGATGATCGCCTCGCGCACGGTTCTTCCGTCGTCACGCAGCTGGTTTGCGAATTCAACAATGAGGATGCCGTTCTTCGCGGCCAGGCCGACCAGCATGACGATGCCGATCTGGCTGAACAGGTTCACGGTACCGCCACTCATCCACAACCCGACCAGCGCACCGAGCACGCCCAGCGGCACGGTCAGCATGATGGTGAGCGGGTGGATGAAGCTCTCGAACTGCGCGGCCAGCACCAGGTAGACCACCAGCAGCGCCATGGCGAAGGTCAGCAGCACCGCGCCACCGGCACTCTGGTATTCGCGCGATTCGCCCTTCCAGTTCACCTGTGCGTACTGCGGCAGCTCCTCGCGCGTGACCTGCTGCGCCCAGGCAATGGCTTCACCCAGCGGATAGCCCGGCGCCAGGCCCGCGTTGATGGTGATCGAGCGCAGGCGGTTGAAGCGGTTCAGGGTGCCGGCCTCGGCCACCTCACTCAGCGTGACCAGGTTGGACAGCGGCACCAGTTCGCCGGACGTCGCGCGCACGCGGATGGCGGCCAGGTCGGCCGGGCTGGCACGGCCATCGCGACCGGCCTGCACCAGCACGTCGTACTCTTCGCCGTTGTCGACGAAGGTGGTGACGCGGCGCGAGCCCATCATGGTTTCCAGTGCCGAACCGATCGCGTTGACCGGCACGCCGAGGTCGGCCGCACGCTGGCGGTCGATGTTGACCCGCATCTGCGGCCGCGTTTCCTTGTAATCCGAGTCCGGGCCGACCAGGCCGGGGTTGTCGGCCATGCGCAGCAGGATACGGTCGCGCCACTGCGCGATCTCGGCATATTCCGGGCCGCCCAGCACGATCTGGAACGGCTGCCCGCCGCTGCGCACCAGGCCACCGCCGACCTGCGTACGCACGCGCACGCCGCGGATGGTGTCCAGTTCCTTCTGCAGTTCGTTGGCCACTTCCGGCGTGCCTTCGCTGCGCTGGCGCCACGGCTGCAGGAAGATGCTGACGCGGCCGGTGTGCATTTCCTCGCTGGCACCCCAACCACCGGGCACGCGTGGATTGGCGCGCACGATCGGTTTGTCCGGGCCAACATGCGGTGCCAGCATCGATTCCACCTGCTGCACCTGCTGCACGGTGTAGTCGTAGCCGGCGCCTTCCGGGCCGTCGATCATGATCTGGAACGAACCGCGGTCTTCGGCCGGCGCCAGTTCCGACGGCAGCAGCTTGAGCAGGCCCCAGCTGGCGGCCAGTGCGGCCACCATCACCAGCAGGTAGATCCAGGTGCGGTCCACGTGGTGGTCGAGCACCCGCCCATAGGCCCCGGCCAGGCGTTCCAGGTTGCGGTTGATGAAGCCATGCAGGCCACGCGGTGCCTGCCCGGTATGCGGCTTGAGCAATTTGGAGGCCATCATCGGCGTCAGCGTCAGCGCCACAAAGGCGGACAACGCCACCGCCGCCGCCAGCGCCACTGCCAGTTCGCGGAACAGGCGCCCGGTATTGCCTTCCAGGAACCCGACCGGCAGGAACACCGCCACCAGCACCGCGGTGGTGGCGATCACCGCAAAGGCGACCTGCGTGGTACCGCGTTTGGAGGCGACCAGCGGGGGTTCGCCCAGGTCGATGCGGCGCTGCACGTTTTCCACCACCACGATCGCATCGTCCACCACCAGGCCGATGCACAGCACCAGGGCAAGCAGGGTCAGCAGGTTGATCGAGAAGTCGAACGCATACAGCGCGATGAATGCCGCGACCAGGCAGACCGGCACCGTCACCGCCGGAATCAGCGCAGCGCGGAAGCTGCCGAGGAACAGCCAGATCACTGCCAGCACCAGAATCATCGCCTCCACCAGCGTGGCGTAGACGCGGTCCACCGCGGCTTCGATGAAGGTGGTGTTGTCGAAGGCAACGAAGATCTGCGTGCCCTTGGGCAGGGTCAGCGCGACCCGTTCGGCTTCAGCGCGCGCAGTACGCGCCACGTCCAGCGAGTTGGCGGTGGAGGTCTTGACGATGCCCAGGCCGATGCCCGGCTCGCCGTTGCTGCGGTAGTACGCGCGGCGCTCGGCCGAGGCCAGCTCGATCTTCGCCACATCGCCCATGCGCACCACGTAACCATCGCGACCCTTGCCCAGCGGGATGGTCGCGAAGTCTTCGGGCTTGATGTAGTTGCGCTCCACGCGCAGTGTGAAATCGCGGTCGGTCGACTCGATGCGGCCGGCCGGCAGTTCCACGTTCTCGTTGCGCAGCGCGGTTTCCACATCGCCGGTGGTCAGCCCGCGCGCCGCCAGCTGGTCGCGGTCCAGCCAGATCCGCATCGCATAGCGCTGGCGGCCGCCGATGCGGACCTGGGCCACGCCATCGAGGCTGGAGAAACGATCGACCACGTAGCGGTCGGCGTAGTCGCTCAGCTCCAACGTGTCCATGGTCGAGGAGACCATGTTGAACCAGATGATCGGGTCGGCATCGCTCTCGACCTTGGCGATCTCCGGCGGACGCGCCTCTTCCGGCATGCGGTCGGCGACGCGGCTGACCGCATCGCGCACATCGTTGGCCGCCGCTTCGATATCGCGGTTGGAGGTGAATTCGATGCTGACCTGCGAGCGGCCGTTGGTGCTGCGCGCGTTGATCGTATCGATGCCTTCGATGCCGGCCAGCGCATCTTCCAGCACCTGGGTAATGCGGCTTTCGATGACCGCGGCCGAAGCGCCGGTGTAATCCACCGATACCGAAACGATCGGCGGATCGATGGCGGGCAGTTCGCGCAGGGTCAGGCGGGTGAAGGACATCACGCCCAGCACCAGCAGCAACAGGCTCATCACCACGGCGAACACCGGCCGCTGGATGGAGATGTCGGACAGCTTCATCCGCCGTGGCCCTCGGCCGCGACCGGCGCCGGTGCATCAGCCGGCTTGGCACCCGTGGCCGGTGCCGCGTCCTTGGCTGCGACCTTCAGGCCCGGGCGCAGCTTGCCGGTGCCATCGACCACGATGCGCTGGCCCGCTTCCAGCCCCTGCCTGATCTCGACCACGCCGGCACGGCGCGCACCGGTGACCACATCCACGCGCTCGACGCTGTCGTCGGCGGTGATGCGGTACACGAAGGTATCGCGACCGACCTGGACCACGGCGATTTCCGGAATCACCAGCGCCGGGCGCTCAGGGTGGAACAGGCGCACGTCCAGCAGCATGCCCGGGCGCAGGGCATGGTCACCATTGGCGAAGTCGGCACGTACGGTCACCGCACGGGTGGCCGGATCGATGCGTGCGTCGATGGTGCTGACCACGCCCTCGAAGGTACGGCCCGGCCACGCCACGCTGGTGGCACTGACCTTGTCACCGACGCCGAGCGCGGCCAGTTCCACTTCCGGCACCTGGAAATCGATGTGCATGTGTTCGATGTCGTCGAGCGTGGCGATCACCGTGGTCGGCGTCAGCAACGTGCCCGGGCTGACCTGGCGGATGCCGAGCACACCGGCGAACGGTGCACGCACGCGGCGGTCACCGATGTCCGACTGCATCTGCGCCACACGCGCCTCGGCGGCATCGCGGATCGATTTCTGCGTATCCAGCGTGGCGCTGGACACCAGCCGCTGCGTGGCCAGCTCGCGCTGGCGCCTGTACAGCTGGTCGGCCTCATGGAAGGTGGCCTGCGCCTGCACCAGCGCGGCCTCCTGGGCCTGCCCGCGCAGGGTCACGATCGGCGCACCAGCGGCAACATGCTGGCCGCTTTCGAAGTGCACCTTCTCGACGATCTCGCTGACCTTGGCCGTGACGCTGATCGATTCGCGCGCCTTGGCCGTACCCAGTGCCTGCAGCGTGTCGTTCCACTGCGTGGACTGCACGACCTGCGCGGTGACCGGCACCGCTTCTCCCTGCCGACGGGCGGCGGCCTCCTGTTTGCCCGCGCACCCGGCCAGCACGGCCAGGCTGAGGCCAAGGGCCAGGGTCGAAGCGATGCGAGCCAACATGAACGGTCCTGAGTGATCCACGGCCGCCGAGTGTAGGCAAGCGCCCACAGAAGCGATATGTGCCAAGCGTTTACTGGCGTGGAACCGGCGTCGCGATAGCGCCGTGAGCCCGTTCCGTGCAAGGCTGACCGCAGCGGTGTCGGCATGTGTCGAGGTGTATCCAGCCGTGCGCCGCAGGCGTTGCCATCGTAGAGTCGAAGCTGCCCGGCAGAGGGCGTCGGGCGGGGGCGGATCCTGGCGGGGATCCGGCCCCGGTTTTTTTACACCCGGCGGATCAGTACCGGTAGTTCACCTTCATCCACAGGCTGCGGCCCGGCTCGTTGATGCGCACCGGGTCAGCCGGAAAACCGAAGTCGGCGCTGCCGGCCAGGTTCAGGTGCTCGCTGTAGGCACGGTCGAACAGGTTGTCGACGCCCGCGCTGAGCTGCAGCTGCGAACTGAAGCGGTAAGCAGCGTTGAGCGCGAAGGTGGCGAAGCCGGCACTCGGCCCCAGGTCCTGCGCGACCACATTGCCTTGGCCATTTGCGACACGATGCTGGTGGGTCACCGCGCGCAGCAGCGCACCGGCACTCCAGCGCTGGCCTTCCCAGTTCGCGCTCAGGCGTGCTTCCAGTGGTGGCATCTGCGGCAACGGGCGATGCTGGTCGCGGTTCTCGCCCCAGGCATAGGCCAGCGTGCCGCCCAGCTTCCACTGCTCGGCGACGCTTACTTCCAGGCCCGCCTCGGCACCAGCGATACGTGCATCAACGTTGCGGGCCTGGCTCATGCCCATCATGCCGCTGCCGTGGTAGGTGAACAGGATGTAGTCCTGGATCTGCCCGGCGTACGCCGACACCCACGCCTGCACACGGGGCCCCTTGTATTGCATGCCCACATCAAGCTGGGTGGTGCGCTCGGGCTGCACGCCGGTGAACGCGTTCACCGCACCGGCCGGGCCGTGGTTGGGCGAGAACAGCTCCCAGTAGTCGGGCATGCGTTCACTGTGGCCGAGGCCGGCGTACCAGGTCAGGCCATCGGCCAGGTCCTGCTCGTAGCGCAGGAAGCCGCTGCCAAGCCATTCCTTGCGCTGCAGGCCAGCGGTCGGGTTCGGCCGGCTGCCCATCATCCCGCGCACCGACTGCCGCTCATCGCGGACGCTGGCGCGGTCGATGCGCAGGCCGCTGATCCAGCGCTGGTCGGTGCCGGCGCCGAGGGTCAACTCGGTGAACACGCCATAGCGGCGGAAGTTGGCATCGGTTTCCCAGGCGGCCTGGCGGTAGGTGTCGCGGCCCATGCCCATGCGCCCACGATGGCGGCTGTCTTCGCCATCCACACCCGCCACCAGCTGCACGTCCTGCCAGCGCCACTCGGAACTGACCCGACCGCCCTGGGTTCGTCGATCCACGTTCGATGCCATCGGCATCGGCATCATGCTGTTCGGGTTCGGCGTGCGCAGCGTGTAGTTGTCCATCACATGGTCGGCGTTGTTGTAGTACACGTTGGCCTGCAGCGTGTCCCATGCCCCCGGCAGGTTGCGCTTCTCGAAACGCGCCGCGTAGCTGGTACGTTCGAACGCGGCACCGTCCATGCCACGGCCCGCGTAGCGTGCGATGGCGTCGCCGGCACCGGCGGAAATTTCCAGCAGCGTGTCGGCATCCGGCGTCCAGCCGATGGCCACGTCACCGTTCCACTTGCGCCACTTCGATGGCACCACATCGCCGTGGCCGTCCTTGTAGTCATCGGCTTCGGAACGGTTGCCACTGGCGCGCACGTAACCGGTCGGGTTGCCCAGGGTCAGGTCCAGCACCTGGTCGTTGCGGTTGCGCGAACCGACCAGCGCACTGGCATCGGCACGCAGGCCCGGTTCCTCGAAGCGCGGTGTATCGCGCTCGAAGCGCACGGTGCCGGCCGACGCGCCCGCCCCCCAGCGCACGCTCTGCGGGCCCTTGATGATGGTCAGCCGGTCGAAGCTTTCCGGCGCGATGTAGGACAGCGGATTGTCCATGCGCGACGGGCAGGCACCGATCAGGTTGCCATCGTTGCTGAGGATGTTCAGGCGCGAACCGAACATGCCGCGCAGCACCGGGTCGCCGTTGGTGCCGCCGTTGCGGATGGCGGAAAAACCGGGAACGGTCTTCAGGTAATCGGCACCGTCGCTGGCCGGCACCGGCTGCCGCGGCAGGCGCGGATCGGTCACCCAGTGCAACGGGGACGACGGTGCGGCGGCGGTGACCACCATCGTGTCGAGGGTACGTGCCTCTTCGGCAGGCGCAGCGTGGGCCAGTGACGCGGCCACGGCCAGGCCAAGGGCAACCGGCAGGCGCGCGCAGGCACCCGCGGGGCGGGAAGTCATTTTCATCGGAACAGCTCCAAAGTACGCACGCGCGCACGGCGCCCGGTCAGGCGTCGTGCGGCAGATTCGATAGGGATATCAGCGGACGAAGGAGAAGCGCGGTGGCCCGCGCGCGGCGTGCGCCGGCCAACGCAGTGCCGGCAGCACCTGTTGCGACCATGGGAACACCAGGCGCGGCCGCCACAGCAGCGGCAACAGCAGCACCAGCACCGCCAGCCACGGCAGCAGGCGCATGGCCAGCACGCAGTATTCGCAGGCTTCGCCGTGCATGGCGTGGGGGTCGGGCGGGCGGCTGGGCGCGGCCGGCGCGGCGCCGTGCTGATCGTGCCCGGCCATGGCCATGTCGTGCATGTCATGGCCGATGGCGGCGTGGTCCATGCCTGCCATCGCGGCATGCTCCATCGGCTGCGCCTGCAGCGCGCGGCTGACCAGCGGCGCAAGCACCATCAGCAGCGTCGCCAGGACGGCGAGCTGGAGCAGGAGGCGCTGCGGGCGGGACAGGCGGGTCACCCCGCTAGTGTAGAGCCGGGTCCAGGGTTGCCCGTGCGACGAACCGTCGCAGGAGGGGTTTTTCGGCAGGGCTGCGCCCTGCACCCGCAGAGGCCACGTCCACGGCAAGAGCCGAAGCAACATCAAAAGCTGGCTTCCTGTGGGTAGGCGGGGTGGGTCCGGTTGCGGGGGCCGCTGCAAGTACGTCCATGTAAGCTCGGT